>NZ_JBHWJJ010000062.1:0-41971 GCF_042732005.1 Streptomyces sp. NPDC059851
CCGGACACCGGTCGACGTCAGGCGGGTGCGGCGGCCGGCGCGGATCGGACCGGGCGCAGCGGACGCAGGCGGTCGCGGCCGGACGGATCTCCAGGGCCGGCGGGCTGCAGCGGGGCGCGGGCCGCGGCGGCTGACCCGCGAGCGCCGGGAGCTGCTGCGCGAGGTGGGTCGTCCCTCTGCCCAAGACGAGTGCCGCCTTGCCGACGATCGGCATCCAGGCTCTACAGCCCCGTCCTGCGGCTGGGTCATTGCCAGAAGAGGGTCTCGATAACGATCTGTGGTTCGGCAACGCGCGGGGTGAACACGTAGCGCAGCCACCCGCGCCCGCGGTCGAAGTACAGGAGGTGGGCCCCGCGGGGCTGGGTGGAACGGACGGGCTCGATGTTGACCTTGGCCGTGTCAAGGTGATCGTCACGGTAGGGGTGGCGCGAGCATTTCAGCTCGGTGACTGCGTCGATGATCTGGTCCCGCACCGTGGTGGGCAGGCTGTCGCGGTATTCGGCGGCGCTCTTGGTCCAATCGGTTGCCCATGGCGGGCCGGTGAGGTCCTCGGTCACTCGCCAGGCCCGAGCAGGCTCACCCGGCGGTGGATCTGCGCTGCCTCCTCCAGGAGGGCCATGGCCTTGTCCGGATCGGCGGACTGGGCGGCCCGCTCCTCCAAATCGCGCACATACCGGTCGAGCCCCGGATCGCGGGCCAGGGCGTATTCGGCCCACCACCGGGCCAGGAACGCCGGCGCCGCACCGATGTCGTACGTGTCCGCGATCCTCGCCCGCCAGTTCGCCTCGAAATCGGCTAGGAGCTGGGGCGTGTGCGCGGCGACCGCGGCACGCAGGGCCGGGATACTGCGCTCGGGCATCGGGGGCACACCATGAGGGCGCCCGGGGGCGGTGGTCACTTCTCCTCCTGCAGTCGACACCCGCCACGATAGCCGCCGGCGCCGGGTGGGCGGAGGTTGTCGGGGCAACAGAACGCAACCGCCTGCCGACGCCCCGCGGCCGCGCCGGACAATCCAACTCAGCGGCTGGCGTCGATGCCCTTCCAGTCGTGCCCGAGCTCGCGGCGCAGTGGCCGCGACGGCGGGTCAGCGGGGGCCGGGCGGGTGTTCCGTACATCGGTCACCTGCCGGGCAGCCGTGGAGGAGAGGCTGGAGGTGACCTGCCCGGAGGTTAGGACCCGGGCGGGCCCCGCCCGTACGCGGCCAGGGCCACCGCGAGCGAGGCCGCAGCCGTCTCGGCCGGTGCGCCCCACCGCAATGCGTCTTCGCAGCAGGGGAGTTCAGGGCGGGCGGTGAGCAGTACGGCGAGGGCCTGGGCGTGGGCCGCGTCCAGCGTTACGGTCAGCACAGCGAGGCCGAGCATGTGGACCTGGTGTCCGGTGAGGCTGTGCGCGGCGAGTGCACGTCCTGGCCGGTACTCAGCACCCGCAGGATCCTCCGTGCGGTCGGCAGGCCGATCGGTGCGGCTGTCGCGGGTGCATGCTTGTCGCGCAAGCAGCGCGGTGGCGGGGATGACCTCCGAAATCTCAGCGGCTTCCGGGCTGAACCCGGATCCCGCCCCGGCGAGCACCTCCAAGGCGGTGGCCTCGTCCTCGACGGCTCCGCCGCTCCCCCGCTTGTGGCCGATGGTGTCGGCGAGGAGACACACGGTGATCACCGCGGTCTGGCCAGCGCGGGTCCAGTCGAGTCCCGCGAAGAGCGTCATCAGACCTGCTCACCACGCCGCCGGCCGCTGATGTGCAGTGCGCCAGGATCGCGCCGTTGCTGTCGGTCCGGACTCGATGCGATCGCGATCGAGTACCGCACCGGCACGCCGCGGATGGACCGGCCCGAACACTTCGGCTCGTGGAAGGGCGCCCACAACCGCCTGCGGAAGTGGGCCGCCGAACGGCACCCGGAAGAAGGTCTTCGCCGCCCTGCTCGCCCAGGCCAGCCGGGCCGGGGGCGGCGTACGTCCGGGCATACGCGTGCTTCGACTCCGCCTCGCCCCATGTTGCCGCACAGGACTGGCGCCGGACGTGGCTCACTTCTGCTGGAAGCGAGGGGCTACTGCGAGCGCTGCGTTCCGCTGCGCACCCTCGGCTGGGGTCAGCTGCTGAGCGCCCGAGAGGTGGGGAACTGGCCGAGTCGGTGGGCGCGAAGCTGCGGTGGGGTCTGTCCGCGGACCAGGTCGAAGTCGACGCGTGAACGTGAAGGTGTGCCCACCGGGCCGTGTAGGTCTGTGATCACCGCCGCGTCCTTCGCGTCGGTCTTCGCCTCTCCCGGTAGAGATCGGCGATCCGCCGGGTCGCGCCGCTCGCAGGGACGGAAGGCGCTGGTCAGTCTTGGTTCGGGAGGGCGTCGAGTCGAGCCAGGGCATCGGTGATCACAGCGGTTCACGGCCAGTGCTTGGCGAGGCGGGGATGCGGGGTGGGAGGTGGGCGGCAGTGGAGTGCAGCCGCCGGCGGAGCCGGCGCGGTTCCCAGCGCCGGGCGGGACCGGTCCGGGCGTGCACCGGCATCCAGGCAGGCGCAGTAGGTCGAGGGCGATCCAGCCAGATGTGGTTCTGTGCGGCGTCGTGGAGGCGGAGCCGCAGTTGATCCACCGCGTCTACCGGTGCACGCTCGACCAGGCCGGGCAGATTTTCGGCCCGCAGGCCGCTGCGTCAGCCTCGCCGGGCGGGTTGTGGGACGTTCACCGCTACCTGACGATGAACGTCGACGGCGCCGGACCGTGGTCGACGTGACGTTCCCCGCGGGCCCGGGCCGGGACGGGTTCGCTCCGTGCGGCTCGCCTGCGGGTCCGGGACCGATCACGTCGTGACCGCGGACGCGGACGCGGAGAAGCGGGCGTTGGAGGAGGCTGGTGCGATCCGGCGGTCCGGCGATCCGGCGGTCCGGGAGCCCTTCATTGCGGCGCTCTCCGGCGAGCGACCGGCCGTCCCGGGAAGCCGAGCCGTTCCCGCGCATGCCCGGAAAACCGGTGGAACGGTGCCGCCGTGCAGGCCTACCGTGCTGTCCGAACGCGTCGTCGAGCCGAAGGCAGACCCTTGTACACCCTGTGAGACCCCCGAAGAGCTGATCGGTCGCGCGTCGCGCATCTGCGCGCCGTGCTGCTTCCTGCTGCGGATTTCTCACTGAAACCGGTGTACACCTGTGCTCAACACCTGGGTGGTCGCTCCCACCTGCCTGCCCCTCGTCCGCCGTCGTTGCCATGCGTGCACGTCCGACCGTTTCCGGGCGAGCGGCAAGTTCCGCGTCAACGCGAACCACAAGGCGCTCGACGCCTGGCTCCTCGTCCTCTGCACCGGGTGCGGGGACACGGCGAAGCTCACGGTCTTCGAGCGGGCGAACGTCCGCTCCGTACGACCGGAACTGCTGGACCGGCTGCACGAAAACGACCACGGTCTGGCCGCCGAGTTGCTCCAGGACCCGGTCCTGCAGCGTCGCAACCGCATCGCCCTCGACTGGGACGGCGCCTGGCGCCTGGACACCGGCGGCTCGAACCACCTGGACCGCGAGGTCATCGACGTCTCGGTCCGCTTCGCGGCCCGGATACCCGTCCGGCCGGTACGGCTCATCGCCGAGGGCTGCGGTCTCGCACGGGCCGAGGTCGAGCGCTTGATCGCAGAGGGGAGTCTCGTCTCGGCGGTCCGGCTGGGCGCCAGGCTCTCCGGTGACTTCACCTTCACGCTCAAGCGCTGATCCGCGGCAACTCCCCCTTCCGCGGCCCGAACTGACAGGTCGCGGAAGGGGGATGTCCGACGAGGACTGGACCCGCATGGCGCGCCGCGTCCCGCATGTGGACGCAGCCCCGCTCCACGTCAAGACCCCCGGCCGCCTCACTATGGCCACCCTTGAAACCGAGGCCCGCGAACTCGTCGAGGACCACGGTGTGGCGATCCTCGCCGTCGACGGTATCCAAGACATCCGTCCGGCGAAACGCAGCGACCTCCGCGAACGCGAAGCCGGAGAGGTCGTCCGCGACCTGAAGACCCCCGCCCGGGAGCTGAACATCCCTGTCGTCGCCACCAGCCCCCTGAACCGCAACCCCGAGCAGCGGTATGACCGCCTTCCCAAGCTGGACGACCTCCGTGAGTCCGGAGCCACCACGTTCGCCGCGGATACCATCCTGCTACTGCACCGGGAGGACTCCTAACCTTGGACACCCCGCGGGCCGGCGAAGCCGATGTCCAGGTCGCAAAACACTTCGCCCAGCCCAACGCCGATGCGGTCAGGGCCCAGCTCGACAACGTCGCGGACATGCTCGGCAGGCAGTTCCCCGAGGTCAAAGAGATGCTGCTGGAAGCGAAGGAGGATCTGACCGCGTTCGCGGACTTCCCCAACCAGCATTGGAAGAACGGCCCCAGACCCGCAGGTCCCGTTTCAGCTCGTTGAACCGTGCAGCCCGGCGGAGGGCTTGGTTCGCGTCGGGTGCGCTGCCGAGCGCCAACCTCCGCAAGACTCGCCATGCTCAGCACAACGAGCCGAAGCGCCAAAGGGAACGACGCCTTAGCGGGAGGCGGCGGTGAGAAGCGGCCTCTGCGCGCCGAGCGCGAGCGGGCGGATGCCGCGTCATTGAAGCCCGCCGCATGGTTCCGTAGCCTCGGATCCCGGCCACCTCACGCGGGATCGGACCGGCAACGGGCGGAAGGGCGGGCGAGGTTGACACAGCAGGCGCAGCCGGGCAGGACGATCGGGGGGCGCTACCGGCTCGTGGATCTCCTGGGGTCCGGAGGGTTCGGACGGGTGTGGAGGGCGCACGACGAGGCGCTGGACGTGGAGGTGGCGGTCAAGGAGGTTTGGTTGCCGCAGCAGGCCGGCTCGGAGCACGAACAGGAAGAACGGCTGGCCCGTGCCACACGAGAGGCCCGCAACGCGGCGAAGCTGCGCGACAAGGCGCACATCGTGGCCGTCCACGACGTGGTGGTCGAGGAGGGCACTCCCTGGATCGTGATGCGCCTCGTGGAAGGGTGCTCCCTGAGCGAGTACCTGCGGGTGGAGGGAAGGATGCCGGCCGCGCGGGTGGCGAAGGTGGCCACCGCACTGCTCAAGGCCCTGGAGGCGGCCCACGCGGCGGGGATCGTGCACCGCGACCTCAAGCCGGCGAACGTGATGCTGACCCCGGACGGGGACGTGTTGCTCACCGACTTCGGTATCGCCGTCCACCGGACCGACACGAGACTCACCGTGACCGGCGGGGTCGTCGGCTCGGCCGAGTACATGGCCCCGGAGAGGCTCAACGGGGGTGAGGACCAGGGCGCCGGCGATCTCTTCTCGCTGGGCGCCACCCTGTACGAGGCGGTGGAGGGCACCTCGCCCTTCCGGCGCGACACCCCGACCGCCACGTTCGCGGCGGTGGCACTGCACGATCCCCCACCACCGCAAGGCGGCGACACTCCGCTGGCGTCGCTGATCACCGCCCTACTCGCGAAGAGGCCCGGAGAGCGGCCCACCCTCGGGCAAGCCCTGTCCCTGGCCGCAGCCGCCGCCCCTCACAGCGGCCGGTACCACGAAGACGGCGGCGATCTGCTGCGCTGGAACGGCACCGGCTGGGACACCTACCGACGGGCCGACAGCCTGACCTGGACGCCGTACACGCCGGCCTGGTCGGGTCTGGCCGCACTCGGCTCGTCCGTCCCGGGCGGCCGGTACGCACGGATCGGCGACACCGTCCTCTACGTCGCCGAGCTGACCTGGGGTCCCGGAAGCAAGCTCGGTTCCGGCGAGGTCCAGGCGTCCTTGCCGCTCGCGGCGGCGGGAGTCGGCAGCACCGAGTGGGGCTGGCAGGGCACCGGTCGCTACCGCGACGGCACCCGCGGCACGTGGAAGGGACTCACTCCCGTCGTCGCGCACGGCGGCAGTGTTGCCACGGTCTTCGCATGCCGCCCGAGGGACGGCGGCTGGGTGCCCCCGGGCCGGATCCCCTACACCTGGGCGGCCGGCGCGCACATGCGGATCCAGGGCGAGTACGAAACAGCTTGAAGGGCGAGCGTGACCGACGCGTTGTGCTCGAGGTGGAGCCGCGGCAGCGTACTCGTCGAGGCGGCCGGGGCGCCCCACTCGTGCGGGGAGTGGGGCGCCCCGGGCAGGCCGATGTCCGGCCAGCAGGCCTCAGGCGATGTCCGCGCGGGGGCCGGCGATCGCTTCGGGCCGTAGGAGGGCCGCAAGCTTCTCGGCCGGGAGCAGGCCCCTGTCCAGGACGAGTTCGGCCACACCACGGCCGGTTGCAAGTGCCTCCTTGGCGATGTCGGTGGCGGCGGTGTACCCGATGTGCGGGTTCAGGGCGGTCACCAGGCCGATCGAGTTCTCGACGGTCGCGCGCAGCAACTCGGTGTTGGCTGTGATGCCGGCCACGCAGCGCTCCGCGAGGGTGAGGCAGGCCGCGCGGAGGTGCGTGACGGACTCCGACAGCGAGTGAAGGATGATCGGCTCGAAGGCGTTGAGCTGGAGCTGTCCCGCCTCGGCGGCCATGGTGATGGCCACGTCGTTGCCGATCACCTCGAAGGCGACCTGGTTGACGACCTCGGGGATCACCGGGTTGACCTTGCCCGGCATGATGCTCGAGCCGGCCTGCACCGGCGGCAGGTTGATCTCGCCGAGACCCGCGCGCGGCCCTGAGGAGAGCAGGCGCAGGTCGTTGCACGTCTTGGACAGCTTGACGGCGATGCGCTTGAGCACGCCCGACATCTGGACGAACGCGCCGCAGTCCTGTGTGGCTTCGACCAGGTTGGCCGCGGTGACCAGGGGCAGACCGGTGATGTCGGCGAGGTGGCGGCGGGCCGTTTCGGCGTATCCGGCGGGGGCGTTGAGGCCGGTGCCGATCGCGGTCGCGCCGAGGTTGATCTCGTGGATCAGCTCCACGGCCTCCGCGAGCCGGCTGCGGTCCTCGTCGAGCATGACGGCGAAGGCGGAGAACTCCTGCCCGAGCGTCATCGGCACGGCGTCCTGGAGCTGGGTGCGGCCCATCTTCAGGACGTCGCGGAACTCGACGGCCTTGCGGGTGAAGGCCTCCTGGAGCACGGCCATGGCGTCGAGCAGGCCGTGCACCGCGCAGACGGTGGCGATCCGGACGGCGGTCGGGTAAACGTCGTTGGTGGACTGGCTGAGGTTGACGTCCTCGTTGGGGTGCAGGTGCCGGTATGCACCCTTCGTGTGGCCCAGCAGTTCCAGCGCCCGGTTGGCGACGACCTCGTTGGCGTTCATGTTCGTCGAGGTGCCGGCGCCGCCCTGGATGACGTCGACGACGAACTGGTCGTGCAGCTTCCCGCCGCGGATCTCCTGGCAGGCGGCGACGATCGCCGCGGCCTTCGAGGCCTCCAGCAGGCCGAGTTCCTCGTTGGCCAGGGCGGCGGCCTCCTTGACGGAGGCGAGGGCGTCGATGAGGTGCGGGTAGGTGGAGATGGGGGTGCCGGTGATGGGGAAGTTCTCGGTGGCGCGCAGGGTGTGGACGCCCCAGTAGGCGTCCGCGGGGACGTCGCGGTCTCCGAGCAGGTCGTGTTCCCTGCGGGTGGCGGCGGTCATGGGTGTGCGGGTCCTCTTCCTGAGGTGGTGGCCGGATTCCGGCAGTCTGTGCGGTCAGGCGGGTGCGGGGGCGGCCGTCGGGGCGAGTGCCGGCACCGGCCGGATGGCGCCGAGGAGCCGGCCGCCGCCGGTGACGGGTTGCTCCGTGAACCGGGCGAGCAGCCGCGGGTCGGCTCCCGCCATGGCCAGGGCTGCGGCCGTCACGGGGATGCGCGCGCGGTTCGCCCCGTCGGCGATCTTCACGGCCACGGCCCGGCCGTCGGGGAGAGCGGCGACCTGGACGCCCTCGAAGCCGTCCTTGGCGAGCAGCCCGGGCACGGCGCGCATCAGGTCGGCGACGTCCCGACCGGCGCCGGAGGCCATCTCGGGGTGGCTGCGCAGGGCATCCGCCACCCGGTGCTCGGCCGTGCCCGGCGCCGCGGTGGCGATGCGGGCCGCGGCACGAGCCAAGCCGTGCAGGGAGACCGAGAACAGCGGGGCGCCGCAGCCGTCGACGGTGACGTTCGCGGTGCGCTGGCCGGTGAGCTCCTCGACGGCCTCGGCGATCGTCCTCTGGAGCGGGTGGGCGGGGTCCAGGTAGGTCTCCAGGGGCCAGCCGGCCAGGACGCAGGTGTACAGCATCGCGGCGTGCTTGCCGGAGCAGTTCTGGGCGAGCCGGGAAGGCGGGCGCCCCTGCCGCGTCCAGGTGTCCCGAACGGCCGGGTCATAGGGAAGGTCCGGGACGTTGCGCAGGTCCCCCTCGGTGGCGCCGGCCAGGGCCAGGATCCGCCGGACCCCGGCGAGGTGGCGTTCCTCGCCGGAGTGGCTGCCCATGGCGAGCGAGAGCAGGGCGCCGTCGAGGGGCAGGCCGGCCCGCACCATGGCGGCGGCCTGGACGGGCTTGAGGGCCGAGCGGGGGTAGCAGGCGGCCTCGGTGTCGCCGAGGGCGAAGCGGACCTCGCCGTCCCTGCCGAGGACGACGAGTGAGCCGTAGTGGACGCCCTCGATGACGCCGCCCCTGGTGACGTGGGCGACGGGTGCGTGCAGGGGCTCCCGGATGCCGGGCGCGTCCGCGAGGGGTGCGCTGCGCATCAGTGCCTCCTTTGCTGTGCTGGTTCGAGCTGGTGGGGCTTGTGCCGGGTGGTGCGCCGGCTGCGCGGATCGTGCAGCCGGCGCCGTCCGGTTCAGCTGCCGGTCTTGGTGGCGGCGCGTGCGTCGCGGCGGCGGATCGCGTACCAGCCGGCCACGAGGGTTCCGGCGATCAGAGGCACGCACAGCACGGTGGTGCGTCCCGCTCCGCCGTCGGCGTACATCAGGACCAGGACGGAGGCGAGGAAGACCAGGGTGATCACCTGGGTCCACGGGGAGCCGGGCAGGCGGTAGTCGGGGCGGGTGAGTTCGCCGTCGCGGGTCTTCCGCCAGAAGATCAGGTGGCAGATCATGATCATGCCCCAGGTGGAGAGGATGCCGAGGGCGGCGAGGTTGAGGACGATCTCGAACGCGTCGTCGGGCACCACGAAGTTGAGGCCGACGCCGAGGACGCACACGCCGCTGGTGAGCAGGATGCCGCCGTAGGGCACCTGGGTGCGGCTCATGCGGGCGGTGAAGCGGGGGGCGGAGCCGTTGGCGGCCATCGAGCGCAGGATGCGCCCGGTGGAGTAGAGGCCGGAGTTGAGTGAGGACATGGCCGCGGTGAGGACGACCAGGTTCATCACGCCGCCGGCGGCGGGGACGCCGATGTGGGAGAGCACGGTCACGAACGGGCTTTGATCGGCGCTGTAGCCGTTCCACGGCATCAGCATCGACAGCAGGACGACCGAGCCCACGTAGAAGAGGCCCACGCGCCACATGATCGAGTTGATCGCCTTGGGCATGATCTTCTCGGGGTTCTCGGTCTCACCGGCCGTGACGCCGACCAGCTCCACTGAGGCGTAGGCGAAGACGACGCCCTGGACGATCAGCAGCATGGGCAGCAGGCCGTTGGGGAAGATCCCGCCGTTGTCGGTGATCAGGGATGGGCCGGGTACGACGCCGTCGACGGGGTGGCGGGTGACCAGGAGGAAGATTCCGAGGGCCATGAAGACCACCAGGGCGCCGACCTTGACGATGGCGAACCAGAACTCCAGTTCTCCGAAGATCCTCACGGAGATGAGGTTCACGGCGAGGACCACGGTCAGGGCTATGAGGGCGATCACCCACTGCGGGACGTCGGAGAACAGGCCCCAGTAGTGGGTGTACACGGCCACGGCCGTGATGTCGGCGATTCCGGTGGTGGCCCAGTTGAGGAAGTACATCCAGCCCGCGGTGTAGGCGCCCTTCTCGCCCAGGAACTCGCGGGCGTAGGACACGAAGGCGCCGGACGACGGCCGGTACAGAACGAGCTCGCCGAGCGCCCGCACGACGAGGAACGCGAAGATGCCGCAGACGGCGTAGGCGATGAACAGCGAGGGCCCGGCTTCGGCGAGCCGGCCGCCCGCACCGAGGAAGAGCCCGGTGCCGATGGCACCGCCGATGGCGATCATGTTGACGTGCCGGGGCTGCAACGACTTGCTGTAGCCGGCGTCGCCGGCGTCGACGTGACGGGGGGAGGGGCGCCTCTCGTCTTGGAGGAACTGCTCGCTCACGCCTCGGGTCCGCCTTCCGTGGGGCTGTCCGTGCGCTTGGGGTGCACGATGTCGGTCAGGGTCGTCTCGACCCTGTGGAGGTGGTGGGACATGGCCTCGATCGCGTCCGGTTCGCAGCCGTCGATGAGCGCCTCGTAGATCGCCCGGTGCTCGCAGTTGGACTGCTCGCGGCGGCCGCCCAGCTCGTTGAGGAAGGTCGACTGGCGCGCCAGCGCGTCGCGGATCTCCTCGATGACCCGACGGAAGACCGGGTTGCGGGAGGCCTCGGCGACCGCCAGGTGGAAGACGGTGTCGAGGGCCACCCATGCCGTGGTGTCGGTCTCCTGCTCCATCCGGTCGAGCAGGTGGGCCAGGTGGTCCAGGTCTTCCGGAGTGCGGCGCACCGCGGCGTACCCGGCGACCGGGATCTCGACGTGCCGGCGCACCTCGAGCAGGTCGCTGGCGGCGTAGTCGCCGAAGGTCGGGTCCTCGACCGTGTTCGCCACGACGAAGGTTCCCTTGCCCGTCTTCGAGACGGTCAGGCCCATGGCCTGCAAGGCCCGGAGGGCCTCGCGCAGAACGGGCCGGCTGACCTCGAGAGCGCGGCACAGCTCGGCTTCGGAGGGGAGCTTGTCCCCCACTGCGTACTCACCGCGCTCGATGGCGGTGCGCAGGTGGCCGAACACCGCTTCCATCGCGCTCACGCGCCGCGGCATCCCACCACCTGTCTGGCTGTCTGACAGGTTCACGGCCCGATCTTGGGGCCTGCCGAGCAAGGCTGTCAAGAGTCGTCGGGAACCCGGCGAGAGGGGCTCCCTGCGGCCTGGGAGGTCTGCTCGTCGCCCAGGCGGGCCCGCCAGTCGCCGACGAGGTCCGGGGGCGTGGAGGCCAGGCGTGCTATCTCCTCGTCGCTGCGCCCGTCGGCCCACGCCAGGATCCGCGTCATGGTGCGGTTCCGTGCGGCGCGGAACTCCCGGAGCACGTTCTCCAGGCGTTCGACCTCCTCGCCTTCGCGGACGAGCTGCCGATCGACGCCCTTCCTTTCCTCGGCGCGCAGCGTCCGCAGGTAGGCGGGCAGTCCCATCAGAGCCAGCCCCTGCTCCTGCGCGGCGCTTTCGAAGCTCTCGACCAGCAGCGACAGGACGCAGTCCGGCACGTCGGCGAGGGTGGCTCCGGGGGGTTTGGCCGCCTCCCAGGCACTCCTGCCGGCCTCTGTCGTCTCCAGCCACGTGCGGGCGTCGATCGGAGTGCGGCCGCCGCAGGCCCGCGCCCGGTGGGCGTACAGGGCGGCACGGTGGCCGTAGAAGGTGAAACCGTCCTCGATCTGCTGACCGGCGGCGAGGCAGACGCGTCCCGGGACGCCGCCGTAACCCGAGTCGGGCCGGTAGTCCGCAAAGGCGTCGAGCTCCGCGTCGGTGGCCACCGCCCAGGCGGGGTCGCACAGGTCGGGATTGCCCTCGAGGAAGGCGCCGACCTCGACCCGCCACGCGGGGACGGGGCTCATCCGAAGCCTGGGCCAGAGGACCGCTCGGGAAGCCTCGAAGGAGTGGGAGGCGACCCGCTCGATGTCCTCCCAGGCAGTGGCCGCTTCGGCGGACCACTCCAGCTCGCCGTCCGGCCCGATT
This sequence comes from Streptomyces sp. NPDC059851, assembly GCF_042732005.1. Taxonomy (NCBI): domain Bacteria; kingdom Bacillati; phylum Actinomycetota; class Actinomycetes; order Kitasatosporales; family Streptomycetaceae; genus Streptomyces; species Streptomyces sp. NPDC059851. The sequence goes on from NZ_JBHWJJ010000062.1 coordinate 11,708, forward strand.
CGGTGGATCGAGTCGACGAGCCGCTGAACGGCCGGCAGGACGCGCAGGGCGAGCTCATGCACCTCCGCGGCGGTGAAGAAGCGCCAGGAGCAGCCGTGTTGCTCATCGTGTGTCATGTGGCTCAGCAGTTGAACCAGCACCCCGGGGGCCGGCAGCACGCCGTCGCCCAGCGCCTTGCGCGGCACGCCGGGGAGCCGGCCTTCCACGTCTTCCCGTGGAGCCCGCCAGTCGACATCCCCGAACCAGATCGCGCCAGTGCACGCGTCGACGGCCAGCCATTGCTGGTATCCCACCCCCGGGCCGTACCGCTGTTCCTGCTGCTCGGCGTCCTTGTCGTGCCATACGTACTCGGGGGGAGGCGGATTCAGCTCGGCGGCCAGGAAGCCGTCCTCGGGGCGGTAGCCGGTGAGGATGCAGGCCGTTCTTGGCGCTTCGGCAGCGGTCATGAGGGGTTTCCTCTCGGTGGAACAGCAACCTCCGCAACCGTAGTGCGCCTGTCGGCCAATAGTTCAACATTCAGCCATTTGGGTCGACTCGACGACCCAGGAGGCCAGCCCGCCAGCTCCGGCGACCCGGGGAGTTCTACGCGCGTTCAGCCTCAGCGTCAGGTTGTCTTGTTTTCATACATTCGGCACGGCCTGTTGGGGGCGGGCGTATGAGGAGGTGCGTGGTGAACCGCTCGGAGAAGGGGTCCTTCGCGGGTCGACAGGTAGGGCAGCTGTGCATCATGACGCAGCTCCGCGGACCCCACCGCCGGCGTCGAGGCGGGTGATGCGCCGCTGCGCGGCGAAGGCGGCGGCCGGATAGCGCGGGTCGGGCCGTAGGGCGTATTCGCGCAGGCACGCTTCGGTGAACTTGATGACGTGCTCGTCGCCGTGCTCGGCGGCGCGGGCGCCCAGCTCGTCCAGTGGGGGCAGATCCGGTATCTCCGACTGCCAGGCCGCCGTGCCCTCGTCGCGCCGGTCCGAGGTGAAGGCGAGCAGGAACGCCGACTGCACCTGCCAGAGCCGGGCCAGCGTCGGCGCGTGCAGCTCGTGCGGTAGATGCGGGAGTACGAGGCGGACGGCGGCGGGGGCCGTGACGCCGTGGATCAGCGGGACGGGGTACACCTCGGGGTGACCGAGATAGACATCGGCGAACTGAACCGTCATCTCGCTCAACAGCCGGGGTTCCTGCTGCGGTGCCAGCGTCTCCAAGGACTCGCCGTAGCCGGGGAGTTCGGCGAGCGTGTCCAGGCGGTGGCGGGCGGTACCCGGCCCGAGCGGGCCGTCGAGCGGTACGCGGGGCAGCGTGGCGACCGCGTCGGGCAGCTCGTGGTGGCCGTGCAGTCGCGGGCGGCCGGGGAGTTCGCTGTAGCGGGCCGCCCAGTAGGCCAAGCCCCGGGCCAGTTCCTTCAGCTGGAGTGCTGTGGTTCCGTCGCCGGTCGCGTACAGGCCGCGTACGGCGTGCGCGGTGCGGATGACCCCGTGCGTCAAACCCGCAAAGAGCCCAGGAAGCAGACGGGGCCACCAGCGCACGAGCACCTCGCGCCAGTGCGCCTCGGCCAGCTCGCGGACGAAGAGCTGCTCCCAGTCCCCGGCCCGCCGGAAGGTGCCGAGGGCGGGACGCCACGAGGACTCGTCCGTGGGGTCCAGGGCGAAGCTGGCGGAAGGGGGCTCGTGGTGTTCCATCGCCTTCCGGTAGCGCCCTACCCACCGGGCGACTTCGTCCACTTGCCCGAGCAGGGCGAGTGCCTCGGCGCCCATCGGGCCGTGGTTGGCGAGATCTACGGCCTGTCCTCGCTCGTACCCCAGGTCATCCATGCGTTCCAGGGCGTCATTGAGCGCATCGCTGTAGCTGATCGACGGCATAAGAGATCCTTCGGAGAGCCAAACGGTTTGGATATCAGAACCATATACACTTGTAGCATGCCGCAGAGCGAGAACGCCGGGAAGGCGTCACGGAAGCCGACCCCGGATGAGCTCGAAGTCGCCGGTCTCGTACCGCTGCTGGAGCCGTTCTTCCGCGGTTCGGTCGTACGGGATCTGATGCCGGAGCCCTTGCGAGGCGCCATGGAGGCGCATGGCCTGACGCCGCGCCACGGCGCCGTACTGCCCCAGTTGCTGGCCGGACAGCCACTGGCCGTCAGCGAGATCGCCCGACGCCTTCAGGTGTCACTGTCCACCGCCAGCGAACTGGTCGGAGCCCTGAGCCGGGCCGGCATCGTGGATCGCGCCGAAGATCCAACGAACCGCCGCCGCGTCCTGGTGTCCCTGGCCGAGGAACACCGCCTGCCGCTCGAAGCCTTCATCGTCCGGCGGACCGAGCCGCTGCTGCGCGCGCTGGAGGGGCTGTCGCCCGACGAAAAGGCAGGATTCGTGACAGGGCTCACAGCGTGGGTCCGCGAAGTGCAGAAGTGAGCGTGTCGTGCGCGCTTCCGCGGGCCTTGACCGCCCGCCGGATCCTCGCGTTCACGGACTCGATCGCGTAGGTGGTGCACACGATGCGGCGGATTCGGTGGCGAAGCGGAGGAACGGAGTGAACTCCTCCCAGGCGTTCTCCCAGAGCCGGACGATCGCCGGGTATTCCTTGGCACGCTGGCGTGCCATCGCGGCGTCGAACTCCAGGCCCAAGAGGATGGCCAGGTGGTGATCCACAGCCACATCAGAAAGATGATCACCCCGGCGAGGGTTCCGTACGTCTTGTTGTACGAGGCGAAGTTCGCGACGTAGAACGCGAAGTCCGCCGAGGCGATCATCCAGATCACAAGCGCGAGCAGGCTCCCGGACGTGATCCATCTGAAGTCACGGCCCCGTGCATTCGGCGCTGCCCAGTACAAGATCGGCGCCTTGCCCGCGACCATTGGTGACGGTGGGCCAGCAGCAGACGCGTCACCACTGTCGAGGCAGACGTGGCCCTCGGGGCGCCTGCACACTCGTGCCGCTCGCTCAGGACATGGAAACCCCAGGTTGCAGCAGGGGCGACGACGGGACCGGTACTGGCCTCTGCCACGTGGTTGCCGGGGTTGCCGTGGAACGGGGGGGGCGGTTCAGGACACCACGGGAGAGGCGTCCGTGACCTCGCTCAGCCGGACCGTGCACAGCCCGCGGGGCTCGCTCTTCACCTCCGTCACCTTGAGCTGGGTACCCGGCGTAAGGATGTATTCCTCCTCGCCGGTGAAGGCGGAGAAGCTCTTGATCCCGACCGCCCGGGCCGGCGTCACCTCGAAGAGGGTCCGCTTGCCGCGACTGCCCAAGAACGCCCTGGCCACCTTCAGCTCGGAGGTACACGAGGAGACGCCCCACCAGGTCACCGTCCGGCCCACCGGGTACTGCGCCCGAAGGTCCAGCGACACCCCGCGCCACAGCGGCTGCGTGTAGGTCGGCAGCTCCGAGACCGCCGAGAACAGCAGTCGCAGGTACGGCAGGTAGGGCGTGACCTTGGTGCGGTCGGGGGAACGCAGAACGCTGTTGATCTCGCGGTAGAAGGCTGACTCACAGGTGTAGAGGTGGAGCGCGGCGATCGCATCGGCGGACAGTCCGCCGCCGACCGCCTGGTCCGCACGGTGCTTGCCGAAGTCGTGGGAGCGTCGGATGTGCCCGGCGAGCCCGGACAGCGCCGCGGAGACCGGGGCGACGGCGTTCTGGAAGTCCATCAGCGGGGTGTCGAAGACACCGGTGATCGCGGGCAGGGCCAGGCCCTCGTCCTTGACGCTGGTGAGGCGCTCCAGGTACAGCTGGTGCAGGTTCATGGTCGACTCGATGAAAGCGCCCATGCGCGCCGCGACACCCCCGTCCGCACCGCCCGCGTCGGCCGCCGTCTTGTTCCACCCCTGGCTCGGCAGCCAGTCGATGCGGTCGGCGCCCAGCGAGGTCAGCGCGTCGTTGACCTGGGCGAAGTGGTCGCCCTCGCAGAAGATGTCGCCCTGTGCCGCCGGGTTCGCGTGGTCGAGGTGCCGGACCTCGACGTCCGGGTACTTCTGCTGGAGCCGCAGGACGACCCGCTTCAGGCTGCGGGCGTGCGCCCCCCACCACGCGAACACGACCCCGCGGTCCTCCTCGGCCGCTTCCTGCTTGGCCTTGAGGATCTCCTCGACGATCCGCTCGGCGACCGGCCGCCAGAACGCCGTGTGCTGGTCGGCACCCATCGCCCCGTCGCCGCTCGAAGTCAGCGACGCGTTCAGCAGGAGCACGCCCTGCGTCAGCATCGCCTGGAACCACTCCGGCGGCTGAACCGTGTCCCGCTCCTTCAGCAGCGCCCGCACGTCGGCGATCGGAGTCTTCTTGGCGATGCCGTACTTCCACATAGCCGCCGCCTTGATGAGGCACCGGATGCTGACGACCCGGCCGAACTGGCTGTCCTTCCAGTCGCTGAAGGTGTTGTCGAACATGGCTATGCCGGTGGCGCTCTCCGGCCGCGGGTACGGGTTCTGGCCGAAGACCACGACTTTCCACTTGTGCGGCGGGTTCGGCTTGAGCGCCTGGAACGTCAGCTCGCGGACCGGGACCACCTCGTGGCTGCGGCCCTTCCCGATGAACCGCGCGGCGTCCGGCTGCGCCTCGATGACCGGCTTCAACAGCGGGAGCCATGCCTCCCCGCCGCCGTCGAAGAGCTCGGTCAGAGCGAGGGGGTCGTTCGCATCGGGCTGGGGCTGCGGCGACAGGCCCGGAGCCGGGACGCCAGTCGTCGATCCGGTCATGGCAGAGGCGCTTTCGCTCGTCGTGGCAGAAGGAGAGGAGGGGGCGGTGGAGGGAGCGGGAGCGGAAGCGGCACCCTCGGGCACCGGCCCGGGGGCGACGGGCGTGACGGCCGCCGGCGGCACGATGCGCACCCGCTGGTCGACGGGCGCGTTCTCGATCCCGTGGAGCTGGGAGGTGATCGTGGAGCGCAGCTCGTCGTCGTCCTCGAACCAGTGGTCGTGGAAGAGCGTGTAGCCGGTCCACATCAGATTGGCGCACACCCGGGCCGGCACCTGGCCGGTCTGCGCCCCCAACCCGACCAACGCCACGGACCGGATGCTGCCCGGCGTCTTCCGGTTCTGCCGATGGACGGCCTGGAAAGCGGCCGCGCACGCCAACGCCACGTTCAGCGTGGCGCTGACGTTCTGCGAGGACCGCACCATCGTCGGCGTCGATATCAGGTATCGGGGGACGGTCGCGCCGGACGGGACGCAGACCGCACTGCCCACCGGCATGGATCCGGCGAACCGGTCACGGATCGCCCGCTGGACGCGCACCTGAATGCCGGACCCCAGGTACCGCTTGATGACGGCGTCGACCCCACCGTCCATCCGGCCCCGGGAGTTCGTGGGGGTGACCCAGGCGTCGACGTCCTCCTCGAGGATCGAGCCCTTGCGGATCTCGATGCCTGGGGTGTCGGCGAACGCGGCGCGCCACGCCTCCACCACACGCTCGTTGACATCCGTCAGCACCACCCTGAGCGCGGGCAGCACACTGCTCTCGGTCATCGTCCGCTCCTGTCAAACAACAGCCGTTCCAAGACCTCGAACGTATCTCCCACCACTGACAACGCCGCTCCGGCAACGGTCCGGTGACCTGCTGTCATGCTCCGGTGAGCCCTCGCCGACCGGTGGCCGCACGCGCTCGTGTCCTACCGGACGTGCACCCGCCGGTTGAGGTTGATCGTGCGGTAGCCGAGTGCTGAGTGGCGGCGGCGCCGGTTGTAGTAGGAAGGCCAGCGGAACAGCTCGAGCCGGGTTTGTGATCTTCGCCAGGTCGGTGGCCAGGTCCGGCGACATGGCGCCGGCCGGCACCTTCACCTTGATCGACTTCACGTCGGCCGGGATGCCGCTCTGCCGGGCGACCCAGAACCCGAACCGTTTCTGATCAATGGACGACTGAGGCGCAGCGAACGAAGCCGGTCGGCGACGTGGTAGCCAGCCGCAAAGGAGGGCCGGTGCGCGGCCGGCGACGGAGGAGCCCATCCGCCCCGAATATGGGCGCGGACCGTACCCTCGCCGCCACGGCCGGGCGCAACCGATTGAACTTGCATCAGGCATGGATCCCGGCCAATTTTCGCCGCGCAGTCGGCCACACCATCGAAGGACGAAGCGGCCGAACTCAGCTGCAGAACCGTCAACATCCCTAGTACGACGGTGAAGTCAGGCTCTTCCACGGGTAGCCACACGATCACGACGTCCGTGGCGCCGCTGCGGAGCTGACCGAACGGATCAGTGAGTTCTGCCTACCGGATCTTGAGGCCCCACAGCGGGTAGCGCGCGGAACGCCTTCCAGTAGGGGTGGAGGCCCGCCACGTTGAAGGGCATCGGGCTGACCTCGCAGGTCTGGCAACCACGGTGGACCGCGTCGTCGCCGACGGCTGGACCCCCGTCCACGGCCACGTCAGCACCCGCGCCGAGCTGGACGCCTACGAGTGGGCATGCTGGGGCTCGCTGGCCGGACGGGCCCTGGACCACCCGGCCGATCCGGCCGCCGCGAGACCGTACGGGCCGAGGCGGAGTCCCTGGCCGCCGCGTTCGACGCGCCCAACGGCACGACCGGGGTCGGCGACCGGCGGCGCGCCCGGCTGGGGTGTGCGCGCCCCTGACTGGGGAGCCGTTGCCGCTGGGGCTGCGTACGGCCGCCGGGTCCGCCTCCGGCGGGGGCGCGGGCGGTGCTGCCGGTGCTCCGGCTGTCCCCGCGATCCCTGGGGAGTTCGTCGAGCTGGTGCGGGATGCGCGGCGGATGGCCGCGCTGGGGCACCCGGACGACACGCCGCTGTGGCGGCGGATCACCGCCGTGACCGGCGAGGCCGGGTACGCGCACGACGACCGGCTCGGCCCGGAGGCGCGCCTGCGAGCTGTTCGAGGACGACCGGGAAACAAGGCCGTGGCCGCGAGGACGGAGGCTGCCGCGATGTTCGGCGCGGCCGGCCTGCCCCGGGACGCGCTCGTCTGCAGGGTGCGGGCCCTCGCCTGGGCGTCCGTTCCGGGCACCGGGAGCGGGGAAGGCCGGAACGGCGACGCGCCGGAACCCCGGAACACCGCCGCGGGCGACTCTGCGGGGCCTGCCGCGGCCGACTCCGGTTCCGATGCCGGTGCCGGTGCTTCGGACCGGGCTGCGGTCCGTGCCGGACTCGACGTGGTCCTGCGCGAGGCCGTGGAACTGGCCGCCGCCTCGGGCGGCTCCCAGGACCTCGCCGCGCCGTCCGACCGGTCGGCGGTCAGCGCGGACCGGGAGGCTGATCGCCCCGAATGACGCCCAGGGGCGGCCTTCGCCCCCACCTGCCCGCGTCCGTGCTCCGGAGGACCCGGCCCCTTGGGCGAGCGGCGTAGCAGGCAGCCGGGCAGACTCCGTTGCGAACTCCACGTTCGTGGCATCCAGCGGTCTTCGTCGCCCTCAGGACAGCTTCCACACCCGGATGGTGGAGTCGTCGCTCCCGCTGGCGAGGGTGTCGCCCTTCGGGCTGAACGCGACCGAGGTCACGGCGCTGGTGTGTCCGTTGAGGGTCGCGCGGTGGACGCGGGAAGCGACGTCCCACAGCCGGACGGTACGGCCGCCTCCGCTGGCGAGGGTCCTGCCGTCCGGGCTGAACGCCAGCGACCGGATGCTGCTGTTGTGCCCGGTCAGGTTGCCGGCGGTGACGCCGGTGCGGGTGGCCGCGTCCCAGAGGCGGATGCTGCTGTCGGCGCTGCCGCTCGCCAGGATCTTGCCGTCGGGGCTGAACGCCACCGAGGCGACGGCCTTGGTGTGACCAGTGAGGGTGGCGGTGGTGGAGCGGTTGCCGAGGTCCCAGAGGCGGACGGTGCTGTCGGCGCTGCCGCTCGCGAGGGTGCCGTCGGGGCTGAACGCCAGGGACAGCACCGGCTTGGTGTGGCCGGTGAGGGAGGCGACGGCGACGGGGGAGCGGGTCACCACGTCCCAGAGACGGACGGTGCCGTCGTCGGCCCCACTGGCCACGGTCTTGCCGTCCGGGCTGAACGCCACCGCGCGCACATGCCCCGTGTGTCCCGCCAGAACGCCGACGGACTCCAGGCTGAAGACGTCGTACAGGCGGAGGGCCCTGTCGCTCCCGCCGACGAGAACCGAGCCGTCGGGGCTGTAGGCCACGCAGGTCACGGCGGCGTCGTGGCCGGGGAAGGGGCTGAGGCCGGTCTCGCCGAGGAAGTTCCACAACCGGACGCTGCGGTCGTTGCCGCCGCTGGCGAGGAACCTGCTGTCCGGGCTGAACGCCACCGACTCCACCGAGCCGGCGTGCTTCTTGATCTCGTACGCCGTGCGCACCCCGCCCGTGCCAGGTCCGTCGCTCCCGTCTCCCGAATCGCCGCCGCCGATCTTGTCGCCTGCCTTCTTGTCGCCCGCGCCGCCGTCCTTCTCGCCGCCGGTCAGCCGCACGACGGCGTACGTCCCGCCCGAGATCCCCGCCAGCGCGCCGAGCGCCCCGAGCAGGACGTTCCGGCGGCTGGGCCCCAGGTCGGCCGGGGCCGCCCGGGCGGTCGCCCCCAGGTCCATGGTGGGTACGTCGCGCACGGCGGGCTCCCGCAGCAGCGCGCGCATCTGCTCCGCGACGGCGGTGGCGTCGGGCCGGTCGGCCGGCCTCTTGGCCAGCATCGACGCCGCCAGCTCCACCAGCGCGGGCGGCAGGTCCGCCCGTACGGAGCTCAGGGTGGGCGGCTCCTCGTCCAGGTGCATCCGCATCAGCACCCAGGGCTGCGTGACCCCTGCGAAGGGGGAAGCACCGGTCAGCAGCACGTACAGCACGCACCCCAGGGCGTACACGTCGCAGCGCCCGTCCACGGACTCGCCCCGCCACTGCTCGGGGGCCATGTACGGCGGGGTCCCGAAGGGCTTGCTGGTGGCGGTCAGCCCGGTCGTGGAGTCGGCGGCGCGGGCGATGCCGAAGTCGCAGATCTTGAGGCGGCCGTCGGTGAGGAGGAAGAGGTTCCCGGGCTTCAGATCCCGGTGCACCACCTTCTGCGCGTGCGCGGCGGCCAGCGCCTCGGCCGTCTGGAGCGCGAGATCGAGCGCCCGGGGCAGGGGAAGGCCGTCGCCGGGCGAGTCGGCCAGCAGGTCCGAGAGGTCCCGGCCCTCCAGCAGCTCCATCACGATGAAGAGGCGGTCGTCGTGGTGGCCGATGTCGTGGACGACGGTGATGCCAGGGTGCTGGAGCCGGGCCCCGATGGCGGCCTCGCGGCGGAACCGGCCGAGCTGCTCCTCCGACGCGTCGAACTCCAGCAGCACCTTCACGGCCACGGCCCGGCCCAGCTCGACGTCATGGGCCCGCCACACCTCGCCCATGCCACCGTGCCCGAGCCGCACGTCCAGCCGGTACCGCCCGGCCAGTTGCTCCCCCGGCTGCATCCCGCCCCCTGGCCGCCCCTGTCAACTACTGCGTGTGCAAGGGGCCATTGTGCCGCAAGCTCGTCGATGTCCATCAGGTGGTCTTCCACAGGCGGATGGTGCGTCCTCGGCGGCGCTGGCGAGGAGCGGCCATCGCGGATGAACGCAACGGACCGCACGGGGGCGGTGTGGCCGGTGGCGCAGGAGGGGGTGCGGTCGCCGCCGAGGTTCCACAGGCGGACGGCGTTGTCCGCGCCGCCGCTGGCGAGGGTCCAGTATGACCGGGCCCGGCGAAGGGCAGCGGCCTCGGTCGCCGCAGCCTCGCGGCGGCGCTGGACACGGGTCTGCTCGATCGGGGCCGGCGCATCCTCCGTGGCGGGGAACGCGCGGCGGGACAGCTCTCGCATCGCGGCGTTCTGCCGCTCCACCGCTTCCGCGATACCCGGGTCCACCCGAGAAGGGGGCGCGGCCCGGCGGTGCGCCTCAATCGCACGGCGGTAGCCGTCCGACGCTGTCCGTCGTTCCACCGACGCGACGATGCAGTTGCGCCCGGTGGACGCATACGAATACGACCACCGCGACGGCGTGCTGATCCGCCGACGGTGGGCACTGGCACGACGCAGCCCGAGCCGACCAGACGACATCGCCTACTACCTCGCCTACGCGCCGCTGGACGTCACCGTCGACGAACTGGTGCGCGTCGCCGGCACCCGGTGGGTGATCGAAGAGTGTTTCCAGGCTGCGAAGAACGAGTGCGGCCTGGACGAGTACGAGGTCCGCCGCTACGTCGGCTGGTACCGGCACATCACCCTGGCCATGCTCGCACACGCCTTCCTCGCCGTGACGAGCGCGCAGGCAGCCGAAGAAGGGGATCCACCGGTGAGGACGTCGTGGTCTCCCGTCACTCAGTCGCGGGTGGCGAGTTCCTGGGCCATTTCCGCGCAGCGCACTCGAGCCGGGGAGAAGTCGTGGGGCAGCTTGGTGACCGCCTCGAAGGCGCTCATGCCGCCGTGCTTGGCGTCCGGCTCCGGTGTGTCTCCGGCGCCGTCGGGGCAAGCGGTGTCCAGGGCGTCGAGGAGGACTGCTTCCTCCTCCGCGATCCCGGACTCTTCGATCACCGTCATCAGGGTCTTCTCGAAGGCGTGGCGCTGGGCGGCCGTCTCGGCGACGCGCGGGTCGTCGACGGCGACGGTGTCGTCGAGTGCTTCCTCGCCGGTGTCCACGCGGTCGGACTCGGCCCGAAGTTCGGGATGGGTGGCCAGCGCGATGAACCGGGATGCCTGCACGGCCGCGCCGAGAGGGCCGAAGATCCGCTCGGTGACGAGCAGGGCGTCCAGGTCGGACTGGCGCAGCGAGCCTTCGGGAAGATTCTTCAGACGGCCGGTGACCGCCTCGGAGAGCAGGCCCATCCGGCTGCCCTCGGCACGCATCCGCTGCACGCGGGCCCGCTGGCGGGCAAGCTCCGCCTCCTGGGCGGCGAGGGCCTCCTCCAGCCGGGCCAAGGTGGCCTCTACGCCCTCCCCTTCACTCTCGCCGGTCCCGGTCCCAATCCCGGTCACGGTGGTGGTGAAGGCGTCACGGATGTCGTTCAGGGCGATTCCCGCGTCGGCCATCTTCCTGATCCACAGCAACCGGACCACGTCCTGGAAGCCGTAGCGGCGGCGGCCGTCGCCGCCCCGTCCGGGCTCGGGGATCAAGCCCATGTCGTGGTAGTGCCGGATCGCCCGCGGTGTCGTGCCCACGAGGGCTGCCACGTCACCGATCTTGGCCTGACGCGACACGAAGAAGGACATGGGCATCAGTGAAGGACCTTTCACACACGAACGAGGACAGCTCCACCTGACCACATAACGCTACGGCAGGTGCAAACCTGCCCCTGCCCCTGCACGTCGGGCCGTCCCGCACAGCACCAGCCGAGCCCCCTCCCCGCCCGCGCCGGACTTCAGGCGTGCGACGCGGCGCTCGACCGGTGCCCGCGCCGCGGCCAGGGCCCGGTTGACGGTCTTCTCCGTGAGGGTGAGTCCCTTCAGTGGCCTGCGTCTTGATGCCGGTACTCACCCAGGGGTCGCCGCTCTGGTAGGCGAGATCGGCCAGGAGTACTGGGCCGCGGACGGCGTCCACCCGGCGCCGGCCTGTCATGCCGCACTCGTGACGGCCTGGCCGCGCCTGGTCGCTGGAGTGGGCCTCGGGATTCGGTGCGGTCGCAGTCGTCAGCGGGCGCTGCCGAGGTTGCGGTCGGCGTCCGTGCCGCTGAGCATGAGGGTGCACTCCGCGCGCGGCGACCTGACGGCGTGGGCCGAAGCCGGCGTCGCCGCCATCCGCAAGCCCGAAGGCCGGCTGCTCGTGCGAGCCGTCGCCCTGTCCATGCCAGGCAGCGCCCAGGAGCAGGGATCGCGCACAGCACTTCGAACGCCGCATCCACGCCGTCGAGCGCATCCGCGAGCGGGCCGCTGCCCGCGGGGAGACCCGCCGCCCCTCGACCAGACCATCGACCAGCTCGTCGCACCGCTCTACCTGCCAGCCATCTTCGGCATCGACCCGCCGGCCTCCGGCTACCCCGAACTCCTCGTGGACCGCCTGCTCGGCGGCATGGGGCCGTCGCCGGCCGCAGATACTTCGTGATCATGTAACCGGTCTGCGACAGCGGTGTCCTGGAACGAAGACGCCGGGATCCCCCGGCTCACGGCTCGGTCATAGTGATCGAACAAGCGCCGAGGAACCTAACCGCTTCGGCCTCGATCACAGACCACGGACCACCAAGGGGCTCTTCCATGTCCGGCAACCGTCGCAAGGCCTTCCTCGTCTCCGCAGCACTCGTCGGCGGAGCCCTGCTGATGACGACGGCCTGCCAGAACTCCGACGCCGCCACGGACGCCGGCGCCGCGCAAGACTCTTCCTCCACCGCTTCGGCCGGCAAAACGGGCACCCCGGCCGGCTCGTCGACGGCGGACACCAGCCAGGGAGGCAACGGCAAGAGCTCCGGCGCGACGGGCAAGGGAACCGCGGAGGAGGCCGGCTCCGGCAACGGCAAGCCGGTCGGGCAGACCTGCGGCGCCAACGACATCGCCTGGAGCACCAAGTCCGAAAGCCAGGCCGGCGGTTACATCCTGATCACCGCGAAGGCAAAGCCCGGGATCACCTGCTACCTGCCCGCCGTGCTGCCCACCGTGGCTTTCGGGTCCGACGGCACCAAGGCGGGCCCCGCGGAGCAGGCCGTCGGCAAGCAGATCAAGCTGAGCGGGAACACCGCCGCCTACGCCGGAGTGAACCCGAAGACCACCAAGGAGAACGGCGGCAAGGAACTGGACAGCATCATCGTCGCCGTCGGCAACGACGACCCCAACCCCGCGTCCTTGCCGGTCGGCACCATCACGGTCGACCGCCCGATCGTCACCAACTGGCACACCTCCCCGAAGGACGCCGTCCCCGTCAAGTGAACGGACCCTCAGTCCGTGACCCTCGGTCGGTTCACCCGCCCGCGCCCTCGCCTCGCGCGGGCCGGTGAACCGCGGATTCGTGGTTCCAGGGGCGCACGTCGTGCCACGGCCGCGGCGGGACGGCCGACGTGACGGCCGGCCGACGGCCGACGTGACGGAGGGGGGCGGCCCATGCCCCGACCCGGCCCCTCAGGCGGCCACCGCCACCGCGCGGCGACGCTCGCCGCTGCGGCGGTCGCTCGACCGTACTCAGTTGCCCGGACCCGCCACCGCCCAGGAGCGCCGTCCCTCTCGGCGGGGGTCCCCCGACGACCGGTCCGCCCCGCTGTCGCCGACGTGCGGACCCGAATCACGAGTGAACACGCTCCGCGCTCGTCCCAGAAGGGCTCGAACGTCCCCTGGGCCATTCCGCTGGGGGCCGAACGCCCTTCAGGGGGGCCGTGTCGATTCGCGTCGCCGGCCGGCGCCCCGCGGGGGAAAAGCCCGACCGGTCAGCCGGTCCGGTAGGCCGCCTCCGCCGCCATGGTGCGCAACTCGGCCGCCCACTCGGCGGTGAGGGCCTCGCCGATGGCCCGGCCGGCCGCGTCGACGCGCTCCCCGATGACCGCCTCCACCCGGTCGCGGACGCCGGCGGTGACGAGCAGGCGGTGCAGGACGTCCGGGTCCGGTGCCGTGCCGTCTTCGGCGAACAGCGCCTGCACCGCGGGCACGTCCCGCAGGGCCAGGGACATCAGGAGGGTCATCTTGTGCTGCTTGAAGTCCAGCCGGGCGGGCTTGCCGGTGAGCTCCGCATCGCCGAACACGTCCAACAGGTCGTCCCTGAGCTGGAAGGCCTCGCCCACCGCCAGCCCGTACTCCTCGAACGGCGCGAGGAGCCCCTCCCCTCCTGCCAGAGCGGCTCCGAGCGCCAGCGGACGGGAGACGGTGTAGCGGCCGGACTTCAGCAGGGCGATCCAGCGGGCCCGCTCCGGATCCGCGCTGAACTGAGCGGCACTGCGCAGGTCGAGGAACTGCCCGATCATGAGCTCGGTGCACAGTTCCGCCCAGATGCGGCGGGCGTGGGGCGGGCAGTCGGCGAGCAGGCGCTCCGCGTACACGAGAGCCAGGTCTCCGGCGAGGACGGCGACCGCCTCGCCGTACCGGCGGCCCTCGCCCCGCCATCCGCGCCGCCCGTGCAGCTCTTCGTGCACCACGTGTGCCGTGGGTCTGTTCCTGCGCCGCTCCGAGGCGTCCATCACGTCGTCGTGCAGCAGGGCGAAACTGTGCAGCAGCTCCAGCGCCGCCGCGACGTCGACGACCACCGGGTCGTCCGGGTCGCCGCCGGCCGCGAGGTGGCCTGCGATGCAGAAGGCGGGCCGCATCCGCTTCCCCCCGCTGCCGAACATGTCCGCGACGCAGTCGAGGAGTTCGGCCGAGGCCGGCTCGATCGCCGCCCACCGCTGCTGTTCGTCAGCGAGGAACTCCTCGATCCGCCGCTCCACCCGGACGAGGAGCCGGTCGCGCTGCCGGCGTGCGGAGACGTGGGTCGTGTTGCGCGGTGAGAGTGTCGAGGGCACCTGGGACTCCTTATGCGGTACACGGCAGGGAGGTACAAGCATTTCTCGCACGCGCCCGGCGACCCCCGAAAGAGGCAGCTTCGGGATACAGGACAGGTCCAGTAGCGGCCCGCCTCCACCCTGTAGCGTCCACGGACCGTCTGCCGGGCGGCCGAACACCGCAGTGCGCCCCGGCCGCCCCGGGCGGATCCCCGACCCGGAACGACCTGCAAGGAGCTCGTCATGGACACGTCCACAGACGCCCGCACCGGACCCGCCCCCCGACTCGTGGAATCGCCGGTCTTCGTCATCTCGACGGTACGGTCGGGGTCGACGCTGCTGCGGTGCGTACTCAACACGCATTCCCAGGTGTACGCCGGCCACGAGATGCACCTGGGAGGGTTCCGGGTCGCCGTCGAGACCCCGCCGGCGGTGGCGGCGGCGGACGAAATGGGGCTTTCGGGAACCGAGTTGGAGCACATGCTCTGGGACCGGCTGCTCCACCACCAGCTGGAGGCCAGCGGGAAGAACGTCCTGGTGGAGAAGACGCCGGGCAATGCCGGCATGTGGCGGCGCATCTCCGCATGCTGGCCGCGCGCCAGGTACGTCTTCCTCCTCCGCCACCCCCTGCACGTGCTGGACTCGCTGGCCGAGATCTTCCGCGGCCAGCTGGCGGACCGGTCGCTCCCGTACAGCGCGCAGGAGGTGGAGGAGAAGATCCGCAGCAGCGCGCTCGAACAGCTCGCCCCGATGGTCGAGGCGGTGGCCGAGGCCCGCGCCCACCTGGACGGCATCACCGTCCGTTACGAGGACCTGACGACCTCCCCGGAGACCGTCACCAAGGCCCTCTGCGAGTACCTCGGAATCCCGTGGGAGGCCACCATGCTGGAGTACGGGAGCCACGACCACGGCGCCTTCCGGATGTTCCTCGGCGACTGGCACGAGAAGATCTCCTCCGGGGTGATCCAGCCCCACCGCCGGCTCCCGTCCCCCGACGAGGTACCCGAGGACCTCGCCGACCACTGCAGGGCCCTCGGCTACCTGTAGCAGCCGCCACCGGCAGCAGCCCGTACAGGCACTGTCAAGCGGCCCGCGCTGTGCCGCCGATAGCTTGCGCCTCCTGGAAGCCGTCCTCGCAGGGAGGGCGGCGGGTGCGAGGAGGTAGGTGCTGATGCCGGTCGATCCGACGACTGGTTGGCCGGGCCTGCGCGGGCTGCGCGTCCTGGACCTTTCGCGGCTGCTGCCGGGAGGCTTCGCCACGCTCATGCTGGCGGACCTCGGCGCTGACGTCATCAAGATAGAAAGCCCGAACGGGGGCGACTACGGCCGGACCGTCGACCCCGACGCCTTCGCCGCGCTGAACCGCAACAAGCGGTCCGTGGTGCTGGACCTGCGCGAAGAGGCCGGCCGGGAGACCCTCCTGCGCCTGGTGGAGCGCAGTGATGCGGTCGTGGAGAGCCACCGTCCGGGGGTCCTTGAGGGCATGGGGCTCGGCTACGGGCAGCTGCGCGCCGCCAATCCCCGGATCGTGCTCTGCTCGATCAGCGGCTACGGCCAGACCGGCCCCTACGCGGGACGGCCCGGCCACGACCTGAACTTCCTCGCCCTGTCCGGCTTCTTCGGAGTCCCGCACCGCCCGGACGCGGTCGTCGACCGGGTCGGCATACGGGTCGCGGACATGGCGGGCGCCATGTACGCGGCGTTCGCCACCACCGTGGCGGTCACCGCGGCGCGGACCACGGGCGAGGGCCAGCACCTGGACGTGTCGCTGCACGAGGCGGCCGCCGCCTGGTCCGGCGCGCTCACTCCGCCGCTCCGGGAGGACCGGGCCGCAGCCGACAGTCCCCTCGTCACGGGGGACAACGACGTGTTCCTCCTCGCCGACGGGCGCCGCATCTCCCTCGCGACGTTCGAGGACAAGTTCTGGCTCACCTTCCGCCGGGCCCTCGCCCCCGAGTTCCCCGCACTCGCAGACGGCAGGTACGACCGCCGGGCGGACCGGACGCGTGCCAAGAGGCAGGTGCGGGCGCTGCTCACGGGGATCTTCGCGCAGCGCGACCTCGCCTGGTGGTCCGAGGCCCTCTCCGCACTCGACCTGCCGTGGGCGCCGGTCTACGAGAGCACCGCCGAGGTCCTCGCGGACGAACACGTGGCGGCCCGCGAGCTGGTGGGCTCCCTGCCCGGCTCGAACGGCGAGCCCCCCAGGCACCAAGTGCGCTTCCCCGTCGTGTTCGGCTCCGGCCTCGACTCCCTGCGCAGCGCCGCACCGGGGCACGGTGAACACACCGCCGAGGTCCTGGCCGCGCTGGACGCCGAACGGACCGGCCGGGACTCGACCCGGGCCGCGGAAGGAGCGCGGTCTTGACCGGCAGCTCTGCGGCGGCCGCGGCCGGTGCGGCGGACGCCCTCTTCCTGGAAAGCGCCGAACAGCGGGCGCTGCGCGCGGCCGTCGCCGCGCTCGCCGGACACCGCGACCGCTCGGCCGGCAGCGGGTGGGCCGAGGAACTGTGGGCCGAGGCCGGGAAGCTGGGCTACCTCGGCGTCAATCTGCCCGAGGAGTTCGGCGGGGGCGGTGGCGGGATCACCGAGCTGGCCATCGTGCTGGAGGAGCTGAGCGCAGCGGGCTGCCCCCTGCTGATGCTCGCCGTGTCGCCGGCCATCTGCGGCACGATCATCAGCCGGTTCGGCACCGCCGAGCAGAAGCAGCGGTGGCTCCCCGGCCTGGCCGACGGAACGGTCCGGATGGCCTTCGGGATCACCGAGCCGGACGCCGGGTCCAACAGCCACCGCATCACCACCACCGCGCACCGGGACGGCACGGACTGGCTCCTGACCGGCCGCAAGGTCTTCGTCTCCGGTGTGGACACGGCCGATGCCACGCTCGTCGTCGGCCGCGCGAGCGGTGGCGCCGACGGCAGGCTGAAGCCGTGCCTGTTCATCGTGCCGCGCGAGACGCCCGGTTTCGAGTTCCGCGAAGTCGAGATGGAACTCTCGGCCTTCGAGAAGCAGTTCCAGCTCTTCCTGGACGATGTCCGGCTGCCCGCCGACGCCCTGGTCGGCAACGAGGTCGCGGGACTGCCGCAGTTGTTCGCCGGGCTGAATCCGGAGAGGGTCATGATGGCCGCCTTCGCCGTCGGGATGGGCCGGCACGCCCTGGACACGGCGGTGGAGTACGCCCGTACCCGGCAGGTCTGGTCGGTTCCGATCGGCGCCCACCAGGCCATCGCCCATCCGCTGGCCCGGAACCGCATAGAGTTGGACCTGGCGCAGCTGATGATGCGCAAGGCGGCCCATCTGTACGACCGCCGGCTCGAAGAGGCCGCCGCCGAGGCCGCCAACATGGCCAAGTACGCCGCGGCCGAGGCAGCCGCCGGGGCGGTCGACCAGGCGGTGCAGACCCTGGGCGGCAACGGGCTCACCGCCGAGTACGGCCTCGCTTCGCTGCTGGCACTCTCGCGGGTGGCCCGGATCGCTCCGGTCAGCCGCGAAATGGTCCTCAACTTCGTGGCACACCACACCCTCGGTCTGCCGAAGTCGTACTGATCACTGCCGCATGAAGGCGTGTCCGGGGTACCGGGCACGCCTTCTGCGTGTGCGCCGCCCACCGGAGGGTCCGTACGGCCGGACGGCGCCCGCACAGCCCGACACCCCGGCCCGGGCATACCGGGTCGGGGTGTCGGGGGTGCAGGAGCCGGGCCGGTCAGAGGTAGGCGTTGGCCGGGTTGAAGCCTTCGCCCAGCACCGGGATGCACTTGTGCCGGCTGATGTCGAGGTTCGACCCGTCGTACGTGTCACCCGTGGCGCGCTGCGGGTAGACCCACGTGTCGCCCAGGGTGTACCGCGCGTTCACGGCGAGCCGGAGCCGCGCGTCCGGCTTGGAGGCGCGGGAGCGGTGCATGCAGCGCTCGCTGAAGATGATGTACTCGCCCGCGTTCATCGGCATGGTCTGGGTGTCCCCGGGGCCGACCTCGAAGGGCTCGGTGACCACGGCGAGCAGGCCGGCGCAGCGCTCGGTCAAGAGGTCGAAGAGGTCGTCGAGGGAGTGCTGGTCGGGGTCCACGCCGTCGAACACCCGTCGCGTGTCGATGTCGAGGATCAGGCTGTTGTTCTTGGCCCGGGTGAGCAGCTCCTCCTTGGACTTGATCCGGTTGCGCGGGTCGACGTAGGCACCCGACTCGCTGAGGGTGACCATCCGCTTGGGGTAGGCCGTCCGCTGCGATCCCTTGACGAACTCCATCACCCCGTCGTCGTCGGAGACGTCGGTCAGCGGCAGCCAGAGCGTCCAGCCCCACTGGCTCGACGGGTTCATCGGGAAGAGCGCGGGCCGGTGGCCGCCGATCTCCTCGCCGTCGAAGTACCCGTACTCCTGGTGCCAGTCGATCGCGCCGTCGCCGGGGAACTTCTCGAACAGCTTGCTGCGCCACAGGACGAGGGAG
Source organism: Streptomyces sp. NPDC059851 (assembly GCF_042732005.1). Taxonomy (NCBI): domain Bacteria; kingdom Bacillati; phylum Actinomycetota; class Actinomycetes; order Kitasatosporales; family Streptomycetaceae; genus Streptomyces; species Streptomyces sp. NPDC059851. The sequence goes on from NZ_JBHWJJ010000062.1 coordinate 30,394, forward strand.
TCCGCCCCGGTGGCTTCCTGCAGCGACTTGATCAGCTCGGGTGCGGTCAGGAGTTCGCGGACCTTCTCGTTGACGAGGTGCCAGTCACGGACCGAGTAGCGGTCGTACAGCGGATGGACCGGCTGGTTGTCGAGCACGTCGCGGAAGAACTCCCGGAGTTCTCCGATGGTGTCCTCGGAAGCGAAGCGGGGGAACGGTCCGACGAATCCGTTCGTCTGCAGTGCTTCGCGGGGCGAGGTCGTCATTGCGGTCATGTTCTTGCCTTTCAGCGGGTTCGGTGTCCAGGGATGTGCAGGGAGTCGGTCAGGAGACGCCTACGGCGTCCCGGGCGGGTGCCGGCGGTGCCTTGATGCTCCGCTTGCGCTGCAGCCGCTCGACCAGGCTCAGGCCCGGGCTCGTCATGACGGTGGTGATCACGGCCACGACGACCAGCTGGGCGAACACGGTGCTGGTGAGCAGTCCGGCCTCCAGGCCGATGTTGAGGGCGACGAGCTGGATCAGGCCGCGCGTGTTCATCAGCACACCGACCTGGGCGGCCTGCACCCAGTCCCGGTCGTGCCACAGCTGGGCGGCCGTGCAGGCCCCGAGCTTGCCGACCACGGACGCGGCCAGGAAGAGCAGCACCCCGGTCACCATGGCGACGGAGCCGAGCAGCTGGATGTCGGTGCGCAGGCCGGTGTAGACGAAGTAGAAGGGCAGCAGCACGCCGACGGCGAAGGGCCGCACGGTGGCCGACCACCGGGACAGCGCCTCGCTCTTGGGGAAGGCCAGGCCGAGGGCGAAGGCACCGATCACCACGTGGAGGCCGAGGAACTCGGTGACCGCGCACGCAGCGAACAGCAGGGCGCAGACCAGGGTGAGGAAGCCGGTGCCGGTGTCCTGCCGGCTTTCGGACCGGGCGAGGTAGTGCCGTACACCGGGGCGCACCACGCCGAACAGGACGGCCGCGAAGACCGCGAAGCCCAGGGCGGTGACGAGGGGGCTGACCTCACCGGACGCCGTGAGGGTGAGCATCAGGCCGATGCCCAGCCAGGCCACGACGTCGTCGATGGCTCCCGCACCCAGCGCGATCGTGCCGGTCCGCGAGCCGAGCAGGCCGCGCTCCTCGATGATACGGGCCAGCATGGGCAGCGCCGTGATGGAGACGACGATGCCGATGTAGAGGACGCCCGAGGTGCTGCCGACCGCGGGCACCATCTCCGGCCGGCTGCTGAAGAGCCAGGCGGTGACGCCGACTCCGAGGACGAAGGGCACGGAGATGCCCGCCAGGGAGACGGAGATGCAGCGCCGGAGCAGTCCGCTGCTCTTGGACAGAGAACTGCTGAACTCCAGCCCCACGAGGAACATGTAGAAGGCGATGCCCATCTGACCCAGGGCGTACAGGACCGGACGTGACTGGTCCGGGAACATCCACTCCTGGGCGTCCGGCAGGAGCAGGCCGAACAGCGAAGGGCCGAGCGCGATACCGGTGAGCATCTCCGCAACCACGGGCGGCTGGTTCAGCCGGGCCATGACGGCGGTGAGCAGCCGGCACACGACGATCATCGTGACCGCGCACAGCAGGAACTTCGTCAGGAGCTCGGCAGACATCCGCTTCAGCCGCCCATCGCTGCGATGAGGCTCTTGGGCCGCATGTCGGTCCAGTTCTGCTCGATGTAGTCGAGGCAGGCCTGGCGGGTGTCGGCCGCCTTGGCCACGTCCCAGCCGTCCGGGATCTCGGCGAAGTCCGGCCACAGGGAGTGCTGGCCTTCGTCGTTGACCAGGACCAGGTAGGTGCCCTCGGGGTTCTCGAACGGGTTGCTCATGACGTTTCTCCTTCGTTGGAACGGAAGACGGGTGCGCCGGGGGTCATGCCGGCAGGCCGGTCAGGCCGGTGGTGGGTGCGTTGACGAGGACGGCCATGTTCCCGGCGGGGTGGCGGTTCTCGTAGACGAGCTGGTGCGCGTGGGCGATGTCCCGGAACGGCAGCGTGATGCTCAGGCAGGGGTCGATCCGGCCCGATCCCACCAGGTCGATGATCGCCTTGGTCTCCTGGACGTTCGCGGCGTGCGACCCCTGGAGCCGCTTCTGGAACATCCACAGGTAGCGCAGGTCGAGGTCGCCGTTGTAGCCGCTGGTCCCCGCGCAGGTCACGACCATTCCGGCGTGGTCGCACAGGTAGACGGAGGTCGGCAGGGTGTCCGCGCCCGGGTGCTCCAGGACGATGCGGGGCGAGCGTCGTTCTCCGAGCGCGTCCCAGAAGGCGCGGCCGAAGGCGCGGGCGCCGTCGAGCCAGGCCCCGTAGGCCTCGGTGTCGTCGGAGTCCGGCAGCCGGCCCCAGTGGGTGAAATCCCTGCGGTTGATGACGCCCTTGGCGCCGAGCTTCAGACAGTACTCCGCCTTGGCCTCGTCGGACACCACCGCGATGGGGATGCCGGCGAAGTGCCTGACGATCTGGATCGCCATCGAGCCCAGGCTGCCCGATCCGCCCCAGATCAGGACCGGGTCGCCGGGGCGGACCACGTGGGGCGCCCATCCGCAGAGTTGGCGGTAGGAGGTCGATCCCCCCGCGAGGAAGCACCCCGCCTCCTCCCAGGTCAGATGGGCCGGCTTCAGGTGGCACTGGTATTCGTCGGCGACCGTGAACTGGGCGAAGGAGCCGTGGTTCAGCTCGTACCCCCACGCGCGCTGCGAGCGCGAGGCGATGGGATCGACACCGAGGCGGATGTCGGGCGCCGACTCGTCCCAGCAGACGCCGCCGACGATGACGTGGTCGCCGACCTTGAGCTGGCGGACCCCCTCGCCGACGGCCCAGACCACGCCGGACCCCTCGGAGCCCGCGATGTGGAAGTCGTCCGGGTCACCCTGCTTGCGGCGGGCGGCGATGACGTCGGCCGGGGTGCCGAGACCTGCCCACACGCCGTTGTAGTTCACTCCGGAGGCCATCATCATGATCACGACCTGGCCGCGTCCCGCCTCGGGAACCGGTACGGTCTCCAGCTGCATGGCCTGGGACGGCGGTCCGTACCGTTCGGGACGGATGACCGCCGCGTACATGTGGCTGGGGACGTGCCCCAGCGGGGGGATCTCCCCGAGTTCGTACAGCTCCTTCACCGTGTTCTCCTCGGTGGTCATGCGCGGGCGGGCCGCGGCAGCAGCGCGGCGTTGAGGGGGGCGGCGATCTGCCGGAGCGCATCGCGCCCCAGCATGTCGCGGTGCTCGCAGGGGACGGCGTGGGCCGTGAGGGTCCCGCCGACGTACGGCTTCCAGTCATCGGCGCTGCCGGGGTGCGCTTCGCCGGCGGCCACGAAGAGGAGCATGTCCCCGTCGAAGGGAGCCGGCTCGTGCGCTCCCTGGAGCACCACGTTGTTCCGATAGGTCTCGACGAGCGTCGCCAGGTGGCGCTCCACGAGCCGGGCCATCGGCAGTTCGCTGCGGCGCAGCAGTCCGGCGGCCGTCTCGACGGTGAGCGGTCCGCCGACTGCCTGCGCCGGGTCCAGCTCCACCGCTTCGAGCAGGGCGTGCAGGACGTCGTGCTCCGCGGGCCGCTCCGCCGGTGCCGGTTCCCCGGCCGGGTAGGAGTCGAGCACGGCGAGCAGTGCGACGTCCTGGCCCTCGGCCCGGAGCAGGCCGGCCACCGTGTGGGCGAGGTGCCCGCCGAAGGACCAGCCGAGCAGGTGGTACGGGCCCTGCGGCTGCAGGGCGCGGACGTGCCGCAGGTAGAGCGCTGCCAGCTCGGTGACGGACGAGGCGTGTTCGCCCGGTCGGCTGTACGCCGGGGCCTGCAGGGCGTACAGGGGCCGCCCCTCGGGGAGGTGGTGCAGCAGCTCCGTGTACCGCCAGCCGAGCCCGCCGCCGGCGGGGAAGCAGAACAGCGGCGGCTCGTCCCCGCCGGTGCGCAGCGGGAGGACGATCCCCAGCCCGTCGCCGGCGTCCGGGGACGCTGCACGGTCCAGGAGTCCTGCGACGGTGGGCGCCTCGAAGAGCATCGCGATGGTGAGCCGGGGGTCGACGTGCGCCCGCAGGCGGGCCAGCAGCGACGCGGCGCGGAGCGAGTCCCCGCCCAGCTCGAAGAAGTTGTCGTCGATGCCGACTCCGGGCACTCCGAGCGTCTCGGCGAACACCGTGCACGCCAGGGCCTCCCGTTCGGACCGCGGTGCGCGGCCCTCCCCTCCGCCCTGCCCGTGGCCGGGGGCGGGCAGGGCCGCCCGGTCCACCTTTCCGGCTGCCGTCAGCGGGAGGGCGTCCAGCGTGACGAAGGCCGAGGGGACCATGTGCGCCGGCAGGCTCTCCGCCAGCGCGCCGGACAGCCGCTCGGGCTGCGGGGCTTCGGCCCCCGGCTGCGCCGTGAGGTAGGCGACGAGCCTCCGGCCGCCGGGCCGGTCCTCCCGAAGGGTGACCAGCGCCGTGGCGACGCCGGGCAGCGCGGCCAGCGCCGTCTCGATCTCGGCGGGTTCGATCCGGAAGCCCCTCAGCTTGAATTGGGAGTCGCCGCGGCCGATGAACTCCAGCGTGCCGTCGGACCGCCACGTCGCCAGGTCTCCGGTGCGGTACATCCGTGCTCCGGCGGGTCCGTACGGGTCGGCCACGAACCGCACGGCCGAGTACGCGGCATCGCCGTGGTAGCCGCGGACCACGCCGGTGCCGGCGATGTACAGCTCCCCGGTCACCCCGGCGGGAGCCGGCCGGAGCTGCCCGTCGAGGACGTAGAGCCGGGAGCCGCCCCACGGCCGCCCGATCGGCACGGAGTCGGGAACCGCGTCCCCGCTCCGCATCGGGTGCCTGGCCGCGAGCACGGTCGCCTCCGTCGGCCCGTAGCCGTTGATCACCAGCGTTCGGGGGCAGGCGTCCAGCACCTTGCGGACCGCGGTCGCGGACACCACGTCACCACCGGTGCGGATCTCGTGGACGCCGGCCAGGCAGGCCGGGTTCTCTTCGGCCAGCAGCCGGAAGAGTCCTGCGGAGAGCCACAGCCCGGTGATCCGCTCGCGCACGATCAGCTCGCCGAGCTCCGCCAGGTCCAGCCGGCCGGGGGGCGCGACGACCACGGTGCCGCCGAGAAGCAGCGGAACCCACCATTCCACGGCCACCGGATCCCAGACGTGCAGGGAGTGGAACAGCACCCGCTCCGTGGCGGCCCCGCCCCAGCCTGCGTCGGCGACGAAGTTCACGACGTTGCGGTGGGTCACCGCGACGCCCTTCGGGATTCCCGTGGAGCCGGAGGTGAACATCATGTAGGCGAGCTGGTCCGCTGCCACGGGCGCGGCGGGGGCCGTCGCGCACGGCGCACCGGCACCGCGCCCGGTGTCGACGACGAGCACCCGGGCCGGGAGGTCCGGCAGGCTGCGGAGGCGTTCCGCCCGGTCCGGCCCGGTGAGCAGCACGGTGGCGCCGCTGCGGCCGGTCATGGACGTCCACCGGGCCGCGGGGCTGTCCGGGTCCAGCGGCACGTAGGCGGAGCCGGCTTTGAGCGTGCCGAGCACCGCGGCAAGCAGGTCCAAGGAGCGGTCGAACAGCACCGCGACCCTGCTCTCGGGGACGGCCCCGGCGTCGATCAGGTCGTGGGCCACCCGGTTCGCGAGGGCGTCCAGTTCCGCGTAGGTGACCTCCCGTGTTCCGGTCCGCACGGCCACCGCGTCGGGCTGCCGTTCCACCACGCGGGCGAAGCGCCCGACGAGCGTCTCGCCGTCCAGGTCGTGGTGCTCTGCGCCGGCCCCCCATGCGGTGAGCAGCTGTCGACGCTCGTCTGGCCCGGTCAACTCGCCCCGGCCGACCGGCTGGTGGGGGTCGTGGGCGAGCACGTGCAGCACCTGCCGGAACCAGCCGAGGATGCGCTCCGCGAAGGCCGGGTCGATCACGTCGGGGCGGTGGTTGAGGCGCAGGCGCAGTCCGTCGCCGGTGAGCGCCGCCACCAGCGTGAGCGGGTAGTGGGCGGCGTCCTTGCCCAGGGAGCCCACGGTGCGGGCGCCGTCGGCGTCGTCCGTTCGGGTGACGTCGACCGGGTAGTTCTCGAACACCACGAGGGAGTCGAAGAGCTCTCCCAGACCGATCAGCTTGTGGATTTCCGACAGGCCGACGTGGTGGTGGCCGGTCATCGCGGCCTGCTCGTCCTGGACGCGGCTCACTGCGTGCGCCCAGCTCTCGGCATGGTCGAGCCGGACCCGCACCGGGACGGTGTTGATGAACAATCCGATCATGGACTCGATGCCGGGGATCTCCGGCGGCCGGCCGCTGACGGTCGTGCCGAAGACGACGTCGTCGCGGCCGGTGAGCTTGCCGAGCAGGACCGCCCAGGCCAGCTGGACCATGCTGTTCAGCGTCACGCCGCACTCTGCCGCCCGCTTCCGCAGGGCGCCGTACAGGTCGGCGGGGAGGTCCGCCGTGAGCCACTGCGGCATCATCGGTACGCGGCGCAGTTCGGCGGCGGTGACGCGGGTCGGCTCGTCGAGGCCTGCGAGTTCCTTCCGCCACGCCTCCAGGCTGTCCTCCTGTCCCCGGTCGGACAGCCATTCCAGGTAGTAGCGGTACGGCGTCACGGGCGGGAGGGTCGAGTCGTCGCCGGCCAGCCCGTACAGATCACGCAGCTCGGCCAGGAACAGCGGCATGGACCAGCCGTCGAGCAGGATGTGGTGGTGGGTGATCACCACGCGGTGGCGGCCCCCGCTCAGCCGGATCACCATGAACCGCAGCAGCGGTGGCACCGCGAGGTCGAACCGGCGGGTCCGCTCCTCTTCCAGGAGCTCCTCCAGTTTCGTGTGCACGTCCTCTCCGTGGAAGCCGGTGAGGTCCCGCTCCCGCCATTCCGGTTCGGTGTGGCGGGGTACGACCTGCACGGCACGGCCGGACGGCTGGTGCCTGAAGCCGGCCCGGAGGTTGGGGTGGCGGCGCAACAGCGTACGGGCGGCGGCCCGCAGTGCCTCGCTGTCGAAGGCTCCTTCCACGTCGGCCGACAGCTGGACCGCGTAGACGTCGTCCTCGTCCTGCGCGAGCAGGGAGTGGAACAGCAGTCCCTCCTGCAGGGGGGACAGTGGCAGGACGTCCTCGATGCCCGGCCCGCCGGCCTCGATCGCGTCGATCTCCGCCTGGTCCAGTTCCACGAGGGGGACGTCGGACGGGGTGAGTCCGCCGGCGGCGGGGGTGGCGGTGTGCGCCGCCAGGGACCGCAGCGCGGTCAGCCACAGGTCGGCGAGGCCGGCGACGTCCTCCCGGGTGAAGAGCGCCTGCGGCCAGGCGATCGCGGCGCCCAGGCGTACGCCGTCGGCGGTGGTCCGCGTCGCGGCGTTGATCTCCAGGCTGTGGGCGAACGGCGCCTTCGCGTCCCGTGCCGGAACCTCCGCCCGGATGTCCGCGGCGGTGGTCCAGACGGAGTCCCCGCCCGCCCCGGCACCGCGGGCTCCCAGGTAGTTGAAGCCGATGGCGGGCCGGGGAAGGCCGGCCAGGACGGTGGCCGTGCGGGGGTTGAGGTACCTGAGCAGACCGAAGCCGATGCCGTGGTCGGGAGCGGCCCGCAGCTGCTCCTTCACCTGCTTCAGCGCCTGCCCGACGGCGGGACCGCCGGCCCAGGCGTCGGCGGTGTCGACGGCCGGGTCGAGCCGGACCGGGTACAGGCTGGTGAACCAGCCGACGGTGCGTGAGAGGTCGGCGCCCGGGACGACGTCCTCCCGTCCGTGCCCTTCGACGTCCACGAGCACGGCGGTGTCCCGGCCGAGGCCGCGGCGCTCCCGCCATGCGGCGACGGCCAGCGCGAGGGTGGCCAGCAGTGCTTCGTCGATGCCCGCGCGGAAGGCTGCCGGCACGGCCGACAGCAGCTGCGCGGTCTCCTCCTCCGGGAGCTCCAGGGTGAGGGTGGCGGCGGTGTCGTACGTGTCACGGCCCGGCTCGGGTGCGGCGCCCAGCGGGACCTCACCGGGCGCGAGCCGCTCGGACCAGAGGTCGAGCTCCGCGGTGCGCGGCGCGCGCCGCGCCTCGTCGTACAGCTCCTGCGACCAGCGGCGGAACGACGTGCCCACCGGGGCCAGTCGTGCCGGCTCACCGGCCGAGGCCGCTTCGAAGGCGGCCCGGAGGTCAGGCACGAGGATCCGCCAGGACACCACGTCCACGGCGAGGTGGTGCACGATCCACAGCAGTCGGCCGGGCGCTTCCGTTCCCGCGTCGAACCACACCAGCTGCGTCATGGTCCCCGCTTCGGGGTCCAGCCGTCCGACGGCGGCGGCTGCCTCTTCGCGCCCGACCCGGTCGAGGTCGGCCGCCGGTACGGAGGTGGTGTCGACCCGGCGCAGCCAGGAGCGGACGTCGGAGGTACCGGCGGGTGCGATGTCCAGGCGCCAGTCCTCGGTGGACCGGTGGAGCCGGGCGCGCAGCACCTCGTGGCGGTCCGCGACCGCCCTCAGGGCGGTCAGCCACACGTCTTCGCCGGCCGCCGCGGGAACGGCGAGCAGCGTCGACTGGTTGAACCCGGACACCGGTCCGCCGGTCTCCCTCAGCCATTCCGCGATCGGGGTCGGGAACGCCTGGCCACCGGCGTCGGCAGCGGCGTCGGCCGCGTCCCGGGCCGGGTCGTGTTCCTGCTCGTCGGTGGCGAACAGGGCCAGTCGGGCGACCGTCTGGTGCCGGAAGACGTCCCGCGGGGAAATGACCACGCCGGCCCGGCGGGCCCGGCTGACCAGCTGGATGGCGACGATGCTGTCGCCGCCGAGGGCGAAGAACCCGTCGTCGACCCCGACCCGGGGCACGCCCAGGACCTCGGCGAACAGGGCGCAGAGCACCTCTTCCCGACGGCCGGCGGGGGGCCGGGAGGCCGAGGGGCGCCGGTCCGGAGCGGGTAGCGCCGCACGGTCCAGCTTCCCGTTGGCGGTGGTGGGCAGACCCGCGAGGACCACGACGGCCGCAGGGGTCATGTAGTCGGGCAGGACGTCGGCGACGGCGGACCGGAGCCGTTCGCCGTCGAGCGGGGCGTCCGTGTCGCCGGTGACGTAGGCGACGAGCCTGCGGTCGCCGGGCCGGTCCTCGCGGACCACGACGGCGGCCTGGGCGACACCCGGGCAGGACAGCAGCGCCGACTCGATCTCCCCCGGCTCGATCCGGTAACCACGGATCTTCACCTGGTCGTCCGCACGCCCCAGGAACTCCAGGTTCCCGTCCGCACGCCACCGCACCACGTCACCCGTCCGGTACATCCGGCCGCCACCGCCCCCGAACGGGTCCGCGACGAACCGCTCACCCGTCAGACCCGGCCGGCCCACGTACCCGCGGGCCAGCTGCGTTCCCGCGACGTACAGTTCGCCGGCGGTTCCGGCGGGAACCGGGCCCAGGCCGTCGTCGAGGACGTAGGCGCGGGTGTTGCGGACGGGGGCGCCGATGGGTACCCGGGTGCCGCCCGGCTCGCTGCGGTACTCCCAGCGCGTGACGTCGACGGCGGTCTCCGTGGGGCCGTAGAGGTTGTGGAGCCGCGCGCCGAGGCGGGAGCGGAAGGTCTCGGCCGTCTCGGGCGGCAGGGCCTCGCCGCTGCTGAAGACGGTGCGCAGGCTGTGGCAGCGGGCCGCGCTCTCCTCCGCGAGGAAGGCGCTCAGCATGGACGGCACGAAGTGCGCGGTGGTGATCTGCCGGTCCTGGATGAGGCCGGCGAGGTAGGCGGGGTCCCGGTGGCCGTCGGGCTTGGCCACGACGAGGGTCGCCCCCACCTGGAGGGGCCAGAAGAACTCCCAGACGGACACGTCGAATCCGGCCGGGGTCTTCTGCAGGACCCGGTCCTGTGGTCCCTGCGGGTATGCGTCCTGCATCCAGCGCAACCGGTTCACGATGGCCTCGTGCGAGGTGACGACACCCTTGGGTCGGCCGGTGGATCCGGAGGTGTAGATCACGTAAGCGGGGTGCTGCGCCAGCAGGGGCCCGGTCCGCTCCGCGTCGGTGAGGTCGGTTCCCGCCTGCGCGGCCAGCTCCCGTCGTACCTCCTCGTCGTCCAGGACGAGCCACGGGACACCGCTCTCACGCGACAGGGTCTCGGCCAGGCCGCACTCGCCGATCGCGAGCACCGGCCTCGCCTCGTCGAGCACGTTGATGCTGCGGCTCGCGGGCTGCTGCGGGTCGACGGGCAGGTAGGCGGCGCCGGTCTTCACGACGGCGTACATCGCGATGACGAGGTCCGCGGACCGCGGGAGCGCCAGGGCGACGATCCGCTCGGGACCGGCGCCCCGGGCGGCCAGGAGCCGGGCGAGTCGGTTCGCCGCCGTGTTGACGTCGGCGTACGACAGGACGGCATCGGCGGAGATGACGGCCGGCTGGTCCGGCGTGCGGGCTGCCTGAGCCTCGAAGAGGACGGGGAGCGTGTCGGCGGACCCTTCCGCGGCGGTGTCGTTCCAGGTGGTGAGGATCCGGTGGCGTTCGGTGGGGGTGAGGATGTCCAGGCGGGTCAGGGGCCGGTCGGGGTCGGCGACGGCGGCTTCGAGCAGCCGCACGAGGCGGCCGACCAGCGACTCGACCGTGGACCGGTCGAACAGGTCCTCGGAGTACTCGACCACGCCCTCGATGCCCGCAGCGCCACCGTCCGCGGCGAACCGCTCGGCCATGTGGAACGACAGGTCGAACTTGGCCGTCGTCGCACCCGAATCGGCTCCGCGCACCTGCAGGCCGTCGAACTCGACCGTCGGCTGCTGCTGGTTCTGGAGGGCGACCATGACCTGGAACAGCGGGTTGCGTGCCAGCGAGCGGGCCGGGTTGAGGACCTCGACGAGCCGCTCGAACGGCAGGTCCTGGTTCTCGTAGGCCGCCAGGTCGGCGGCCCGCACCCGCGCGAGGAGTTCGCGGAAGGTGGGGTCGCCGCTGGTGTCGGTGCGCAGCACCAGGGTGTTGACGAAGAACCCGACGAGGTCGTCGAGCGCGTCGTCCGTACGGCCCGCGATCGGAGCACCGATCGGAATGTCGGTACCCGCGCCCAGCCGGCTCAGCACAGCGGCCACAGCCGCCTGGACCACCATGAACATGCTCGCCGCACCCTCACGGGCCAGAGCCCGCAACGCACGGTGGCCACCCGCGCCCAGCGCCAGCGGCACGGAACCACCGCGGTGGCTCGGCACCACCGGACGCACCCGGTCCACCGGCAGCGAAATCTCCTCCGGGAGGCCGGCCAGGGTCTGCTGCCAGTACGACAACTGCTGCGACACGGCACTGTCCGGATCGTCCTCAGAGCCCAGGACCTCACGCTGCCACAACGCATAGTCCGCGTACTGCACCGGCAGCGGAGCCCACCCCGGCGCCACACCACCACACCGGGCCGCGTACGCAGCCGCCAGATCACGCGCCAGCGGACCCACCGACCAGCCGTCACCGGCAATGTGGTGCATCACCACAGCGAGGACGTGCTCGTCCTCGCCGAGCGCGAACAACCGCGCCCGCAGCGGAACCTCGACCGACAGGTCGAACCCGGCCCGCGTCACACCCGCCAGCGCCCCGGCAAGACCCGCCTCGTCGACCTCGACCACCTCGAACCCGAGCGCGACCGAGCCGGGGTCCAGCACGACCTGCCGCGGCACACCGTCCACCTCGGGGAACACCGTCCGCAGACTCTCGTGCCGGCCCACCACATCCGCCAGGGCCTCCCCCA
>NZ_JBHWJJ010000063.1:0-41880 GCF_042732005.1 Streptomyces sp. NPDC059851
TTTTTTTTTTTTTTTTCTCCCGTGGCCTGTGGGGGCGGGACCCCCGCACCATGGGTCCGGCGCCCCCCGGCCCCCCCCCCCCCCCCGCGGGGGGGGGCCCCCCGCGCGGCCGGCGCGCCCCCTCCTCCGGTCAGGGGACGGGGCGGGGTCAGCCCCCGTCCGTGAGGGGAGCCCAGTTGGTGCCGTTGGGGCGGCCCGGCTTGACCGACGGTGTCGGGGACGGCGATCCGGTCGAGCCGCCGTCGATGCCACCGGTGCTGGTGCCGCCGCTGTCGGGAACGCAGTACAGCTGCCACGGCCTGCAGGACGGCTTGCCGCCCCTGGAAGGCGTCGGGGACGGGGACAGGGACGTCGACGGGGAGGGGGAGACCGACATGGAGGGCGAGGACGAGACGGAGGGGCCCGGCGAGGGGGCGCCGGCCGAGTCAGCGATCACACCGATCTTGTCGGGCTCCGGGAAGTCCTTGACCGGGGTGTCCTTGAGCGCTTCCTTCATGTAAGCGGTCCAGATCACGGCCGGGATGTCACCACCGTGGATGGAGTCGGTGCCGCCGACGCCCTTCATGGAGATCAGCTTCTTGTCCGGCGAGTTCGGATCGGTACGGAAGAGCGTGACCGAGGTGGACAGCTCCGGGGTGTAGCCGACGAACCAGGCCGACTTGTTGAAGTCGGTGGTACCGGTCTTGCCGGCCGCCGGGCGGCCGAGCTTCCTGGCCTTGGTGCCGGTGCCGTTCTGCACGACGTTCTCGAGCACCTTGGTGACGTTGTCGGCGATGCTGTCGTCCATCGCCCGCTGCTCCTTGGGCGGCTCGAACCCGGGCAGGTCCTTGCCGTTCTTCTGCACGCTGCGCACGGAGAAGGGCTCGCGGTGGATGCCGGACGCCGCGAAGGTGGCGTACGAGTCGGCCATGCGGATGGCGCTCGGGGTCGAGGTGCCCAGCGCGAACGAGGCGTCGTTGTTCGGGTTCATCGAGTCCTCGAGGATGCCCGTGGCCTTGGCCACCTCGCGGACCTTGCTGTGGCCGACGTCGAAGACGAGCTGCGCGAACGGCACGTTGATGGACTTCTCCATCGCCTCGTTGAGGGTCACGTAGCCGTAGGGGTACTCGCTCTCGTTCTTCTGCTTGAACGGCTTGCCCGAGGAGTCGCGCAACGGCTTGCCCTCACGGTTGTTGATCACCGTGAGGTCGTTGGCCATGTACTTGCTGTCGGGCGAGAGGCCCTGGCCCTTGGAGTTCTGGGTGCCGTACTCCATCGCCGCCGCCAGTACGTAGGGCTTCCAGGTCGAGCCGACCGGGACACCGATGGTGTTGGCGTTGTTGCTGAAGTACTTCTTGTCCATGCCCGGGCCGCCGTACAGGGCCACGATCGCGCCCGTCTTGACGTCAACCGAGGCTGCGCCGAACTGGACGAAGGTGTCGTACTCGGGCCGGGCCTTCTCGTCGAGGAAGTCGTTGCGGGTCTCGTCGACCGCCTTGACCAGGGCGTCCACCTTCGGCTTCTGGAAGGTGGTCTTGATCTGGTAGCCGCCGCGGGCCATCTGCTCCGGGGTGATCTTCGCGACCTTCATGACGTACTGCTTGGCCGTCTCGACCAGGTAGCCGGTCTGGCCGGAGAGGCTGCGGGCCTGCTCGGAGTCGACGAGCGCGGGGAAGTCCTTGTACGTGTCCCGCTCCGCCTTGTCCATGCGGCCGACGGCGACCTCGCGGTCCAGTACCCAGGCCCAGCGGGCGCGGGCCCGCTTGCCGTTCTCTTCCGGGGTGGCCGTGGGCCCGATGCCGCCGTCCGGGTTGTAGAGGTTGGGGCCCTTGAGCACGGCGGCCAGGAAGGCGCTCTCGGAGGGCGTGAGGTTCCAGCAGTCCTTGCCGAAGTAGGCACGCGCCGCTGCCTGGATGCCGTAGGCGTCCCGCCCGTAGTAGGCGGTGTTGAGGTAGCCGGCGAGGATCGTGTCCTTCTCCTCGGACACGCCGAGCCTTATCGAGATGAAGAGCTCGGTGACCTTGCGCTTCAGGGTCTGGTCGGAGTCCAGGTAGGTGTTCTTCACGTACTGCTGGGTGATGGTCGAGCCGCCCTGGGTGGAGCCACCCTTGGCCATGTTCCACACGGCGCGGGCGATACCCATCGGGTCGACGCCCTTGTCCGTCTCGAAGGACTCGTTCTCCGCGGCGATCACGGCGTTCTGCATCGACCTGGGGATCTTGTCGATGGGCACGATCTGCCGGTTCATGGTGCCGCCGGTCGCGACCATCTGGGTGTCGTCGGCCCAGAAGAACACGTTGTTCTGGGCCTGGGCGGCGAGGTTCGGATTGGGCGTGCTCACCGCCGCGATGCCGATGCCGGCCCCTGCGATGATCACGGCGAAGAAGCCCAGAGCCGTACCGCTCACCAGCTTCCACGACGGCACGAAGCGCTGCCAGCCCTCCTTGTCGGAGCGCGGGTAGTTGATGAACCGCTTGTCGGGACGTCCGGCAACCCGCCCCCGGGTTCCGGATCCGCGCTGGGCTGCCCGGCGCGCCCCTGCGCGGCTGCCATGTCCGCGTGGGTCTGCGTACGGTCCGCTGTACGACGCCGTGGGGACGTCTCGTGCGGGCCCGGCGCCCCGTCCGGGGCGCTGCTGGGCGGCCCGGCGGGCAGCGGCACGTCCGCTGCCCTCGGGCTGCGGCGGTTTGCGGCGGTGCTCGCTCATCGAACGACTACTCCTCGGGCAGGCGAGTGGCCTGGAAGCGGCTGCTGAATTCCGGTTCCCCCAATGTCCTGCCGCAAAGACTACGCACGCTCAAAACCCGAACAGTGCCGAAGTTCACCCCAAATCGGGCAACTCGCATCCCGCGAATCGGTGATGTGACGCCGGTCACGAGATCGCTACTTGTCGACGAAGACGGCCCGTTCTATCGTCTGGATGTATCGAGCCGATACATCAGCTCGGTATAAAAACTCAGAGGCGAAGGAGGCAGGCGGATGAGCAGGCGCTCAGGCATCCTCGAGTTCGCCGTACTCGGCCTGCTTCGCGAGTCCCCCATGCACGGCTACGAGCTGCGCAAGCGGCTCAACACCTCGCTGGGGGTATTCCGGGCGTTCAGCTACGGGACGCTCTACCCCTGCCTCAAGACGTTGGTCGCCAACGGCTGGCTGGCCGAGGAGCCGGGCAGTGCCCCGGAGGACGCCCTCGCCGCTTCACTCGCAGGGCGCCGAGCCAAGATCGTCTACCGGTTGACGGCGGCCGGCAAGGAGCACTTCGAGGAGCTCCTGTCCCACACGGGCCCCGACACCTGGGAGGACGAGACCTTCGCCGCCCGGTTCGCCTTCTTCGGCCAGACCGAGCGGGACGTGCGCATGCGGGTCCTCGAAGGCCGCCGCAGCCGGCTCGAGGAGCGCCTGGAGAAGATGCGCGCCTCTCTCGCCCGCACCCGGGAGCGCCTCGACGACTACACGCTTGAGCTGCAGCGGCACGGGCTGGAGTCCGTGGAGCGCGAAGTGCGCTGGCTGAACGAGCTCATCGAGAGTGAGCGGGCGGGACGGGATCTGAGACGACCCGGTCCGCCCGACGAAACCGCAAAGTGAGACCTGCACCTCGCAGGCTTCATCCGAGAACAAACAGGGAGCAACCGGAATGGGTTCGGTTCGCGTAGCCATCGTCGGCGTGGGCAACTGCGCCGCCTCGCTGGTGCAGGGCGTCGAGTACTACAAGGACGCCGACCCGGCGTCCAAGGTCCCCGGGCTGATGCACGTCCAGTTCGGCGAGTACCACGTCGGCGACGTCGAGTTCGTCGCCGCGTTCGACGTCGACGCGAAGAAGGTCGGCCTCGACCTCTCGGACGCCATCGGCGCCAGCGAGAACAACACCATCAAGATCTGCGACGTCCCGCCGTCCGGCGTGACCGTCCAGCGCGGCCACACCCTCGACGGCCTGGGCAAGTACTACCGCGCGACGATCGAGGAGTCCTCCGAGGCCCCGGTCGACGTGGTCCAGGTCCTCAAGGACCGCGAGGTCGACGTTCTGGTCTGCTACCTGCCCGTGGGCTCCGAGGACGCGGCGAAGTTCTACGCCCAGTGCGCCATCGACGCCAAGGTCGCGTTCGTCAACGCGCTCCCGGTCTTCATCGCCGGCACCAAGGAGTGGGCCGACAAGTTCACCGAGGCCGGTGTCCCGATCGTCGGCGACGACATCAAGTCGCAGGTCGGCGCCACCATCACGCACCGTGTGATGGCGAAGCTGTTCGAGGACCGCGGTGTCCGTCTCGAGCGCACCATGCAGCTCAACGTGGGCGGCAACATGGACTTCAAGAACATGCTGGAGCGCGACCGCCTGGAGTCCAAGAAGATCTCCAAGACGCAGGCCGTCACCTCGCAGATCCCCGACCGCGACCTCGGCGAGAAGAACGTCCACATCGGCCCGTCCGACTACGTCGCGTGGCTCGACGACCGCAAGTGGGCCTACGTCCGCCTCGAGGGCCGTGCCTTCGGCGACGTCCCGCTGAACCTCGAGTACAAGCTTGAGGTGTGGGACTCCCCGAACTCCGCCGGTGTCATCATCGACGCCCTGCGCGCCGCGAAGATCGCCAAGGACCGCGGTATCGGCGGCCCGATCCTGTCGGCCTCCAGCTACTTCATGAAGTCCCCGCCGGTCCAGTACTTCGACGACGAGGCCCTGGAGAACGTCGAGAAGTTCATCAAGGGCGAGGTCGAGCGCTAAGCAGCCCGCAGCACAGGACGCCGGGGGTCCCCGGCCACCTGGTCTTCGACTGTTCTTCCGCGGAGGGTCCCCGGGCAATGTGCCCGGGGACCCTCCGCGTGTGTGACCCTTGCCCTCATGCCTGTCGTACGTGATCTGCGCGTACTCCTGCGCCTGAGGGACTTCCGCAACCTGCTCGCCGTACGGCTGTTCTCCCAGGCCGCCGACGGCGTCTACCAAGTGGCACTCGCCACCTACGTGGTCTTCTCGCCGGAAAAGCAGACGTCGCCCGCCGCGATCGCCTCGGCCATGGCGGTCCTGCTGCTCCCGTACTCCGTGATCGGCCCCTTCGCCGGGGTGCTTCTCGACCGCTGGCGCCGGCGCCAGGTCTTCCTCTACGGCAACCTGCTGCGCGCCTTCCTCGCCTGCATCACCGGCGTGCTGATCGTCGCGCACGTCCCCGACTGGCTCTTCTACGCCTCGGCCCTGTCCGTGACCGCGGTCAACCGGTTCGTCCTGTCCGGGCTCGCCGCCTCCCTGCCCCGCGTGGTCGCGCCCGACCAGCTGGTCACCGCCAACGCACTCTCTCCCACCGCCGGGACCCTGGCCGCGACCGCCGGCGGCGGGCTGGCCTTCCTCCTGCGGCTCCTTGCCGCCGACTCCGACGCCGTCGTCGTCCTGCTCGGCGCCGGCCTCTACCTCTGCGCGGCACTGGTCTCGCTGCGCCTGGCGGCCGACCTACTGGGTCCCGACCACCGCCCCGATGTGGTCCACCCGACGGTCGCCGAAGGGGTCGCCCTGACCGTGCGGGGGATGGTCGAGGGGCTTCGGCACCTGGCCCGGCGGCGCGAGGCCGCCCGGGCGCTCACCGCGATGACACTGATGCGGTTCTGCTACGGGGCCCTCACCGTCACCCTGCTGATGCTGTGCCGCTATTCCTGGTCGGACAACGAGTCCGACGGGCTGGCAGTGCTGGGCGTCGCGGTCGGCGTCTCCGGAGCCGGGTTCTTCGCCGCGGCCGTGGTCACGCCCTGGATGGTGGGCCGCCTGGGCACCCTCGGCTGGATCACCGCCTGCTCGGCCGCGGCCGCCGTGCTGGTTCCCGCGCTCGGCCTGTTCTTCCTACCCGGTCCGATGCTCGTCGCGGCGTTCGTCTTGGGTCTGGCCACCCAGGGCGCCAAAATCGCCACCGACACCGTGGTGCAGTCCCGGGTGGACGACGAGTTCCGCGGCCGGGTCTTCTCGGTCTACGACGTTCTGTTCAACGTCGCCTTCGTCCTCGCGGCCGCCGTGTCCTCGCTGGTGCTCCCCACCGACGGGCGGTCCGTGGTGCTCGTCGTGAGCGTCGCCGTGTTCTATGCGCTGACCGCCGTCTACCTAGGCCGCCACGGCGGTGTTTCACGTGAAACACCGCCCTGAAGCCGCTGCGGAGCACGCTCGGGGCGGTGTTTCACGTGAAACACCGCCCCGAGCGCCCTTGCATCAGGGCTGCGCGGCCCACCATTCCTTGAGTGCGGCCACCGCGGCTTCGCGCTCCATGGGGCCGTTCTCCAGCCGCAGGTCCAACAGGAACGCGTAGGCCTTGCCGATCACCGGACCAGGGCCCACCCCGAGCTCCTGCATGATCTCGTTGCCGTTGAGGTCCGGACGGATCGCGTCCAGCTCCTCCTGCTGCTGGAGCTGCGCGATGCGCTCCTCCAAGCCGTCGTACGTGCGCGAGAGGGCATTGGCCTTGCGCTTGTTGCGGGTGGTGCAGTCGGACCGGGTCAGCTTGTGCAGGCGGTCGAGCAGCGGGCCGGCGTCCCGGACGTAGCGCCGCACCGCCGAGTCGGTCCATTCGCCGTCCCCGTAGCCGTGGAACCGCAGGTGCAGCTCCACCAGCCGGGAGACGTCCTTGATCATGTCGTTGGAGTACTTCAGCGCGGTCATGCGCTTCTTGGCCATCTTGGCCCCCACCACCTCGTGGTGGTGGAAGGAGACCCGGCCGTCGGTCTCGAACCGGCGGGTGCGGGGCTTGCCGATGTCGTGGAGCAGGGCCGCGAGCCGCAGGACCAGGTCCGGGCCGCCGTCCTCCAGGGCCATCGCCTGCTCCAGCACGATCAGCGAGTGGTCGTAGACGTCCTTGTGCCGGTGGTGCTCGTCACGCTCCAGCCGCAGCGCGGGCAGCTCGGGCAGCACGTGGTCGGCCAGCCCGGTGTCCACGAGCAGGCCCAGGCCCTTGCGGGGGTACGCCGACAGCACCAGCTTGTTCAGCTCGCCCTGCACCCGCTCCGCCGAGACGATCTCGATCCGTCCGGACATCTCCGTCATCGCCGTGACGACCTCGGGGGCGACCTCGAAGTCGAGCTGAGCGGCGAAGCGCGCCGCCCGCAGCATCCGCAGCGGGTCGTCGGAGAACGACTCCTCCGGCGTGCCCGGAGTGCGCAGCACGCGCGCCTGGAGGTCATCCAGGCCGCCGTGCGGGTCCACGAACACCTTCTCCGGCAGCGCGACCGCCATCGCGTTCACGGTGAAGTCGCGGCGGACGAGGTCTTCCTCGATCGAGTCGCCGTAGGAGACCTCGGGCTTGCGGGAGGTCCGGTCGTACGACTCCGAACGGTACGTGGTCACCTCGATCTGGAAGCCCGCCTTCTGCGCTCCGACGGTGCCGAAGGCGATGCCGACGTCCCAGACCGAGTCGGCCCACGGGCGGACGATCTTCAGAACGTCCTCGGGGTGTGCGTCGGTGGTGAAGTCGAGATCGTTGCCGAGACGCCCGAGCAGCGCATCGCGTACGGACCCGCCGACGAGGGCGAGGCTGAAGCCCGCCTCCTGGAAGCGGAGGCCGAGCTCGTCGGCGACAGGGGCGACCCGCAGCAGTTCGCTGACCGCGCGGTGCTGCACCTGACTCAGGGCACTGGGGTTGTCTTCGTTGGCGTTCGGCACAACAGAAAAGGGTACGTGCCCGGCCCGGCGAGGGCTCCCCCGTTTGCTGCGACCCCGCCCTGCGGCGCCCGCGGGCCGAAGCCGATCATGTGGAGCAAGGCGCGGCACTCGCACGCAGCGGCTCTCGTTACCATTCCTGGACGCACAGACGACGACCACTGACACTTCGAGGGACGGGCTAGCGCGTGGCCGAAGCGGCAGACATCCAGGGGGCGTCCCCCGCTCCTGCCCGGCGCCGCTGGCTGCGGCGCGCCGCCGTCCTGCTGGCAGGGACGCCCGTCCTCGCCGCCCTCGTCTCCGCACCCGCGCCCCCGGCGCAGGCCGCCGACGCGGCCACCGTCGAAGTCCAGCTGGGCACCGTGTCCCCGGCCGCCCCGGTCAAGGGCGACACGCTCACGATCTCCGGCACCGTGGTCAACACCGGTCGCGAGACGATCACGGGCGCGCACGTCGGCCTGCGGGTCGGGCCCTCACTCGGGGACCGGGCCTCAATCGACGAGGCGGCGGAGCGCGCCGGCTTCCGGGCCGGCACGGACCCGGGCGAGGTCGACCAGGCCCATTCCGCGAAGATCCCGCCGCTGGCCTCCAAGGCCAGTCAGACGTTCACCCTCTCGATCCCGGTGAACAAGCTGGAGCTGGACAAGGAGGGCGTGTACCAGCTGGGCGTCTCGCTCTCCGGGGAAACGGAGAGCCGGCCCTACGCGCAGGTGCTGGGCATCAAGCGGACCTTCCTGCCCTGGCAGCCGGAGCCCGCCGCCAAGCGCTCCCAGCTCACCTACCTGTGGCCGCTGGTCTCCACCACGCGGCTGACCGCGGAAACCGGCTCGGACGAGGTGCAGACGCCCGTCTTCCTCGACGACTCCCTCGCCGAGGAGCTCAAGACCGGGGGCCGCCTGGAGCGGATGGTCTCGCTGGGCAAGGAGCTGCCGATCACCTGGGTCATCGATCCCGACCTGCTGTACACGGTCGACGCGATGACCAAGGGCTACCGGTACCGCACCCCGGACGGAAAGATCGTCCAGGGCAAGAACAAGGCCGTCGCCGAGCAGTGGCTGAACTCCCTCGAAGCGGCCGTCCAGGGCAAGAAGGTCGTTGCGCTGCCGTTCGCCGACCCCGACATCGCCTCCCTCGCCCACCAGGGCAAAGACGTCTCTGGCACCCTCGGTCAGCTGCGACCCGCCACCGACAAGGCGAAGCAGGCGGTGGAGACCGTCCTGCACGTCACCCCGTCCACCGACTTCTCCTGGCCGGTGGACGGCGCCATCGACCCGTCGATCGTCAACGTCGCCACCTCGGCGGGTGCCCACCACGTGCTCGCCCGCAGCGACAGCCTCCAGGAGACCGGCGCCCTCGGCTACACCCCGTCGGCAGCACGCCCCATCGGCGCGGGCACCACCGCAGTCGTCGCCGACGCCGACCTGTCGACCGCCTTCGAGGGCGACATGTTGAACGCCGGGAACTCCACGCTGGCCGTCCAGCGGTTCCTCGCCCACAGCCTGGCCCTCAACCTGCAGAAGACCGACAACCAGCGCAGCTTCGTCGTCACCCCGCAGCGGATGCCCACCGCCAGCCAGGCGCAGTCGATGGCCGAGGCGCTGCGGGCCCTTCAGGCGGGCCGCTGGACTCAGCCCGCGGACCTCGACACCGCCGCCGCGGCCAAGCCCGATGCCGGCGTCAACACCCAGGTCCCGGGCGCCGGCCAGTACCGCGAGGAGCTGCGCAAGACCGAGCTGCCGGTCGCCGCGTTCGAGAAGATCCGCACCACCCAGAACACCCTCGACCACTTCAAGGTCATCCTGACCTCGCCCGACCGCGTCGAGATCCCGTTCGGCAACACCACCAACCGCGAGATGTCCACCTCCTGGCGGGGCCGCCCCCAGGACGCGGGGCACTACCGCAACCAGGTGCAGCAGTACCTGATCGGCCTGACCGAGAAGGTCAAGGTCGTCCCCAAGTCCGACGCCACCCTGTCCGGACACAGCGCGACCATCCCGGTCAGCGTCCAGAACAGCCTCGTCCAGGACGTCCACAACCTCGTCCTGCGGGTGAAGTCCGCCAACCCGACCCGCCTGGTGTTCGGGGACGGCGGCGAGGCCGAACAGGAAGTCACCGTCCAGGGCGGGCACAGCCAGACAGTCAAGTTCACCGCCAACGCCACCGCGAGCGGCCCCGTCGAGGTCACCGCACAGCTCTTCACCACCGATGGTGTGCCCTACGGCAAGGAACGCAGGTTCACCGTCGAGGCCACCGAGATCACGCCGACTGTGATGCTCGTCATCGCCGGCGGGGTGCTGCTCCTCGTCCTGGCAGGCATCAAGATGTACGCCAGCCGCAAGCGCGTCGCGGCCCGGGCGGCTGCCGCCGAAGAGAGCACGCAGCCGAGTGACGGGACCCCGGACACCGGACCGCAAAGCACCAGCCCGTCCGGCGCGGGTGAGACAGTGGACCGTTGAGCGATGCCGTGGCCGGCCGGGCCTGGGACGATGAGGTGGGGTTTCGATGAACGCGCCGTACGACGGTGACCGCGCGCAGGGCACTGGCGCGCCCGCGCCCTCCTCGGGCGCCGATCCGGGGATGAGGCCGCCCGGACAGGTTCCCGTGCCCGGGCCTGCAGCGGACCGCGACCCGTACGTCCAGGACGTCTACGACCGCGACCCGTACCGGTCGCAGGACCTGTCGGCCCAGGACCCGGTCGCCGAGGTCCTCTACGACCGGGCGTCACACCCCCCGCCACCGCCGGGGACCTACCAGGATCCGGGCCCGCTCTACGGGGCGCCGCGGACCGCGCAGCAGGGTCCCGACCCGCGCGTGTGGGCCCAGACCCCGCCGCCCGAGCCTGACGGCCCGTCCCGCCATCTGCCGTACGGCGACCGCCCCGCCACCACGCAGTTCGTGGGCGTGGACTCGCTGGTCACCAGTGCGGCGGAGGAGGAGGCCGAGCCCGACGCCTTCGCTCACCTGTACAAGGACCAGCAGGCGGCGCCCGGTGCGCCTGCCGAGGACGCGCCCGTCGCGGCCCCGGCGCCGAGCAAGCCGGCCGGCCGTGCAGCCGGCCTGCTCAAGTCCAGTGCGCTGATGGCGGCCGGGACGATCGTCTCCCGCATCACCGGCTTCCTGCGGACCCTGGTCGTCGCCGCCGCCATCGGCGTCGGCACCTTCAACGACACGTACCAGATCGCCAACACGCTGCCGACGATGATCTACGTGCTGGTCGGCGGCGGCGCCCTGAACGCCGTCTTCATCCCCCAGCTCGTGCGGGCCATGAAGAACGACGATGACGGGGGCGAGGCGTACGCCAACCGGCTGCTGACCCTGGTCGTCGTCCTGCTGGCCGCCGTCACCACGATCTGTGTGCTGGCCGCGCCGGTGTTCATCACCATGATGTCGCCGAAGATCGCTTCCGATCCGCAGCAGATGGAGGTCGCGGTCGCCTTCGCCCGGTACTGCCTGCCCACCATGTTCTTCATGGGCGTGCACGTGGTACTCGGTCAGATCCTCAATGCGCGCGGCCGATTCGGCGCGATGATGTGGACCCCGGTCCTCAACAACATCGTGGCCATCGCCACCTTCGGCGCGTTCATCTGGGCCTTCGGCGGCTTCACGACCTCCGGCGTCAGCGCGGCCACGGTCACGCCGGAGGGTGTGCGCCTGCTCGGCATCGGCACCCTCCTCGGCCTCACCGTGCAGGCGCTGGCGATGCTGCCGTACCTGCGCGACGCCGGCTTCTCACCGCGCCTGCGCTTCGACTGGAGGGGCCACGGCCTGGGCAAGGCCGCCCGCCTGGCCAAGTGGACGTTCTTCTTCGTCCTCGCCAACCAGGTCGGCCTGGTCGTGGTGACCCAGCTCGCCACCTGGGCCGGTTCGGTCGCCGAGAAGCAGGGCCACCCCGGTACCGGCATCACCGGCTACCAGTACGCGCTGCTGCTGTGGCAGATGCCGCAGGCCATCATCACCGTCTCCGTCATGACCGCCGTCCTGCCCCGCATTTCCCGCTCCGCCCACGACGGGGACGCCGCCGCCGTCCGCGACGACATCTCCTACGGACTGCGCACCTCGGCCGTCGCGATCGTGCCGTGCGCCTTCGCGTTCCTCGCCCTCGGCGTTCCCATGGCCACGCTGCTCTACGCGGGCTCGGGCGCCGGCGCCCAGAACATCGGCTACATCCTGATGGCGTTCGGCCTCGGGCTCATCCCGTACTCGGTCCAGTACGTGGTCCTGCGAGGCTTCTACGCCTACGAGGACACGCGCACGCCGTTCTACAACACGGTGATCGTCGCCGCCGTCAACGCGGCCGTATCCACTGCCGCGTTCTTCGTCCTTCCGGCGCGCTGGGCGGTCGTCGGCATGGCCGCCGCCTACGGCCTCGGCTTCGCCGTGGGCGTAGGCGTCGCCTGGAAGCGCCTGCGCAAGCGGCTCGGTGGGGACTTGGACGGCGCCCACGTGCGCCGCACCTACACGCGCCTCATCGGCGCCTGCATCCCGGCGGCCGCCGTGGCCGGAGGTGCCGCGTACGCCATCACGCAGTGGCTGGGCAGCGGAGTCCTCGGTTCCCTCACAGCGGTGGTCGTCGGCTCCATCGCCCTGGGCGGTGTCTTCCTGCTGGCGGCCAAGCGGATGCGGATCGAAGAGCTCAACGCCATGGTCGGAATGGTCCGCGGGCGCATGGGGCGCTAGATGCGCACAACCGTCGTACCCCTTCGCGTGTCGTGCATAGCGCCGGACTGTGGGCACAATTGGCATGGCTTCGCAGACTGGCCGACAGCGCGTAACGGATGGGGAGGCAGGAACGACGGTGGCGGAACGTAGCACGGCTGCCGTCGACGTGGCCGACAACAGCGGCGAGCAGCCGCTGGTCGCAGATGCGGCCAAGGCCACGGCCGACGGGGTGGACACCCAGAACGGACGAGCCGCGGACGGACCCATGCCAGACAAGGACGGCGAACGCAGGACAGCGGCTTCTGCCGCCGTCCCCGAACTCCACAGCGGCCACAAGCTCGCACGGCGCTACCGCCTGGAAGAGTGCGTCACCCGTCTGGACGGATTCAGCAGCTGGCGCGCGGTGGACGAGAAGCTCCGCCGGGCCGTCGGCGTCCACGTGCTGCCCGCCGACCACCCGCGCGCCCGCGCGGTCCTGGCCGCGGCCCGCTCCTCCGCCCTGCTGGGCGACCCCCGGTTCGTCCAGGTCCTCGACGCCGTGGAGGACAACGACCTCGTCTACGTCGTCCACGAGTGGCTGCCCGACGCCACGGAGCTGACCGCGCTCCTCGCCTCCGGTCCCCTGGAGCCCCACGACGCCTACCAGCTCGTCAGCCAGGTCTCCCAGGCCATGGCCGCGGCCCACCGCGAAGGCCTGTCGCACCTGCGCCTGACGCCCAGCGCCATACTGCGCACCTCCACCGGCCAGTACCGCATCCGCGGCCTCGCCGTGAACGCCGCCCTGCGGGGCATCACGAGCGACACGCCGCAGCGCGCGGACACCGAAGCCATC
Source organism: Streptomyces sp. NPDC059851 (assembly GCF_042732005.1). NCBI lineage: Bacteria > Bacillati > Actinomycetota > Actinomycetes > Kitasatosporales > Streptomycetaceae > Streptomyces > Streptomyces sp. NPDC059851. The sequence goes on from NZ_JBHWJJ010000063.1 coordinate 13,086, forward strand.
GGCGCACTGCTGTACGCCGCCCTGACCCAGCGCTGGCCGTACGAGACCGACGCGTACGGCCTCTCCGGCCTGCCCAAGGGCGTCGGCCTGCTCCCGCCCGACCAGGTCCGCGCGGGTGTCCACCGCGGTCTGGGCGAGCTCGCGATGCGCGCCCTCGCCAACGACGGGGCCACCGCCTCCCGTCAGGAACCCGCCTGCACCACCCCGGAGGAACTGGCCAAGGCGGTTGCCGCGATGCCGCGCATCCGGCCGCCGGAGCCCGCGTTCACCCCGCCGCCCGAGTACCAGCAGACCACCTACCAACAAGGCAGCTACGGCCGTCCGCCGACGCGCCCCGGTGGGCCCGTCACGCACTCCATTCCCATGCCGCCTCCGCCGCCGCTGCAGAGCCGTACGGGCCGTGCCCTGAAGTGGGGCGTGGCCGCCCTGCTGATCGCCGCGCTGGGCCTGGGCAGCTGGCAGCTGGCCGACACGCTGCTGGACCGGGTCAAGGGCAACAGTGGCAGCAACGGCAGCACCACGCAGCCCGCCAAGCCCGACGAGGACCAGAAGCCGCCCAAGGAGAGCAAGCAGCTGCCCATCAGCAGTGCCACGGTCTTCGGCAAGGAGCCGATCAAGGCCGAGGACGGCGCCAAGGCTGCGGACGGCAACCCGAACACGGCTTGGGTCACCAAGATGTTCTTGTTCTCCTCCAACTTCGGCAACCTCGACTCCTACGACGACGGCAGCGGCATCATCGTCGACCTCGGCAGCGTGCGGGAGGTGACGAGCGTCGAAGCGGACATGCACGGTGCGGGCCACAAGGTCGAGGTCCGTGCGGCCGCCCCCGAGGCGACCTCGGCCCGCGGCATTTCCGACTTTCCGCAGGAAGTCTCCAAGCTGCAGGTCGCCGGGAAGAAACTGGAGGCCAAGCCCGGCACTCCGGTGAAGACCCGCTACCTGGTGGTCCACATCACCAACCTGCCCGCCGAGGGCGGCGGGGGCAGCTGGCGAGGCGGCATCAGCGAGATCAAGGTGTTCGGACCGGGCGACTGACCCGAGCTGCTCAAGCCGTCGAGGGTCCGCTGTGCCGACGGCGCAGCGGACCCTCGTATTCGTCCCGCCCGCCCCGTACGCTCCCTCCGGGAGGGGAGGTGTGATGCACGACGCAACGAACGGTGAAGACAGCGACCGGGACCTGCTCGCCCGGCACGTCGCCGGTGACCCCGATGCCTTCGGTGAGATCGTGCGCCGGCACCGCGACCGGCTGTGGGCGGTGGCTCTGCGCACCCTCGGTGACCGGGAGGAGGCCGCCGACGCCGTGCAGGACGCTCTCGTCTCCGCCTACCGGGCCGCACACACCTTCCGGGGCGAGTCCGCCGTCACCACCTGGCTGCACCGCATCACCGTCAACGCCTGCCTCGACCGGGCCCGCAAGGCCGCCTCCCGCAGGACCTCTCCCCTCGACGACACGGACCGCCTGGAGCGGCTCCTGGAGCCCCACGAGTCCGCCGAGGCCCCCGCCGAACGCCAGGACCTCCACCGCCAGCTGCTGGCCGCCCTCGGCGCCCTCCCGCCCGACCAGCGGGCCGCTCTCGTCCTCGTCGACATGCAGGGCTACTCCGTCGCCGAAGCCGCCCGCGTCCTCGACGTCCCCGCCGGCACAGTGAAGAGCCGGTGTGCGCGCGGACGGGCGAAACTCGTCCCGATGCTCACTCATCTGCGCTCGAATGCCGGGGATAACACCGCCGCAGAGCGGGGAAGGAACCGGACGCCGGGGACACCCGTCCCACCAGCGGCAGACCCCAGTCAGCCAGCCCCAGGGGCAGACACGGTGAAGGGCGGAGGTGGACGAACGTGACTCCCGCAGCCGGCACGATCCGGCACCCTGACGTCTCGGAAATCTCCGATCTGACCGAGGGACTCCTCTCCCCGGTCCGGGGCGCCGAGGTGCGTCGGCATCTGGCCGAGTGCCCGCTGTGCGCCGACGTGCACGCGTCCTTGGAGGAGATCCGCGGCCTGCTCGGCACGCTGCCGGGGCCGCCCCGCATGCCCGTAGACATCGCCGGGCGCATCGACGCGGCGCTCGCCGCCGAGGCACTCCTGGACTCCACGACCCCCAGATCGGGCACCGACTCCGCTGCCGGGCCCGACGCCGAGCGTGATGTTTCACGTGAAACATCGACGACCACGCCCTCCGGGCGGCCTCCGCGGCGCCCCGCCGGTCACCCGGTCGGCGCAACCGGTCCCGGACGCCGCCGGGCCCGCCGCCGGTTCGCCGTCATCGCAGGCCTCGCCGGAGCCGCCGCCTGCGCGTTCGGGGTACTCCTCGCCGGCAACCTGCTGGGCGGCTCCCCGGACACGGCTGCACGCAAGTCCACGACCAGCGCCACAGCCCAGGGCCCCGCCGACGGCACGTACACCGCCCAGGCACTCCAGGACAGCGTGCACCGCCTACTCGCCTCGGCAGAGACGGTGAGAAAGGCATCTCCTCAGTCGCAGGAGGACAACAGCACCTACGGCCTGGAGAACACTTCTCCGGCCCAGCAGGGCGACCGGGTGGGGACGGATGCCGCTTCGGTTCCGCCCTGCGTCCGAACCGCCACCGGCCGCAGCGAGACACCGCTCGCCGTGGAACGCGGTAGCTACGAGGGCGGCGAGGTATACCTCTTGGTCCTTCCGCATCCCGGCGATCCCGCCAGGGTGGATGCCTACCTCGTCGGCGCTGCCTGCTCCGTCACCCCCTCGGACGGCCCCGAGCGGCCCCTGCTGACCAGGACCTACCCGCGAAGCTGACAGCTTGCGGCTCGTGGGTGAGCAGGCCGGGAATGCTCGCGCCGTAGGATCCGTTGGGTGGGGTGAGACTCCACACCAGCCCTCAGGGCCAGCAGCGCGCAGTCCACAGAGACGAGGAAGAGACCCGTGAGCGACGTACGAAACGTGATCATCATCGGTTCCGGGCCCGCCGGTTACACCGCCGCCCTGTACACCGCACGTGCTTCGCTCAAGCCGCTGGTCTTCGAAGGCGCCGTCACCGCCGGCGGTGCACTGATGAACACCACCGAGGTCGAAAACTTCCCCGGCTTCCAGGACGGCATCATGGGGCCGGACCTCATGGACAACATGCGCGGCCAGGCCGAGCGCTTCGGTGCGGAGCTCGTCGCGGACGACATCGTGTCCGTGGACCTCACCGGCGAGGTCAAGACCGTCACCGACTCCACCGGCACCGTGCACCGCGCCAAGGCCGTGATCGTGGCCACCGGCTCCCAGCACCGCAAGCTCGGCCTGCCCAACGAGGACGCCCTGTCCGGCCGCGGCGTGTCCTGGTGCGCCACCTGCGACGGATTCTTCTTCAAGGACCAGGACATCGCCGTCGTCGGCGGCGGCGACACTGCGATCGAGGAGGCCACCTTCCTCTCCCGGTTCGCCAAGTCCGTCACGGTCGTTCACCGCCGCGACGCCCTGCGCGCCTCCAAGGCCATGCAGGACCGGGCCTTCGCCGACCCGAAGATCACATTCGCCTGGGACAGCGAGGTCTCCGAGATCCACGGCGACCAGAAGCTCTCCCACCTCACGCTGCGCAACACCAAGACCGGGGAGACCTCCGAGCTTCCCGTGACCGGCCTGTTCATCGCCGTGGGCCACGACCCCCGCACCGAACTCTTCAAGGACCAGCTGCAGCTCGACGACGAGGGCTACCTCCAGGTCGACGCCCCCTCCACGCGCACCAACGTCCCCGGCGTGTTCGGCGCCGGAGACGTCGTGGACCACACGTACCGTCAGGCCATCACCGCCGCCGGCACGGGCTGTGCCGCCGCCCTCGACGCCGAGCGCTTCCTCGCCGCCCTCTCGGACGCCGAGAAGGCCCCCGCACTGGTCTGACCCCCAGACACCCCCCATCTCAACACCCCGCAGGAAGAATTAGGAGGCCGCTGTGGCCGGCACCCTCAAGAACGTGACCGACGCCGACTTCGACACCGAGGTCCTCCAGAGCGCCAAGCCCGTCCTGGTGGACTTCTGGGCCGAGTGGTGCGGTCCGTGCCGCCAGATCGCTCCGTCCCTGGAGGCCATCGCGGCCGAGTACGGCGACCAGATTGAGATCGTCAAGCTCAACATCGACCAGAACCCGAACACGGCAGCGAAGTACGGCGTCATGTCGATCCCGACCCTGAACGTCTACCAGGGCGGCGAGGTCGTGAAGACCATCGTCGGTGCCAAGCCGAAGGCCGCCATCCTGCGCGACCTCGACTCGTTCATCGAGGCCAAGGCTGTCTGACGGCAACGTTTGACCGTCTGACGGCAACGTTTCACGTGAAACGGGGCCGCCCCTGACAAGGGGCGGCCCCGTTCCGCACTCCGAGCTCCGCCCGGGGCCGGCCGGCCAGTTTCGCGAGATCCCTTGTCACAGGGGACGCAGCGCAGGCTCCTTACGGGCCGCGCCCAGCAGCCGGTCCAGAGCCAGTTCCACGTCTTCCTTCCACGACAGCGTCGAGCGCAGCTCCAATCTCAGCCGCGGATGCACCGGATGGGGCCGCACCGTCTTGAAACCCACCGCGAGGAGATGGTCCGCCGGCAGCAGGCACGCAGGACCCTCCCAGTGCGCGTCGCCGAATGCCTCGATCGCGCGGAAGCCCCGCCGCAGTAGGTCCTTGGCCACCGTCTGGACCATCACCCGGCCGAGCCCCTGCCCCTGATACCCCGGCATGATCCATGCGGTGATCAGCTGCACCGCGTCCGGGGACACCGGGCTCGTCGGGAAGGCCGTGGACCTCGGCACGTAGGCGGGCGGCGCGTACAGCACGAACCCGACGGGGACCTCGTCCACATAAACGACGCGGCCGCACGAACCCCACTCCAGCAAGACCGCGGAGATCCACGCCTCCTTCTCCAGCGCCGGAGTCCCCGCCTTGGCGGCGGCCTCGCCGGTGACGGGATCAAGTTCCCAGAACACGCAGGACCGGCAACGCAGAGGCAGGTCCTGGAGGTTGTCCAGTGTGAGTGGTACCAACCGACGCCCCATGAGCGCATCGTATCCACGGTCCGAATCAGGAGAAACCGCGACAAGGCAAAGGGGCGGCCCGCACCAGCACGTACCGGTACGACCCGCCCCTCAGCCGGGGGGACTCACTCCCCGGACGGTCGCTGCTCCAGCACCCGACCCTCGCCCGGCGCCAGAGTCGCCAGAATCCGCTCAAGGTCATCCATCGAGGCAAACTCGACCGTGATCTTGCCCTTCTTCTGGCCCAGGTCCACCTTCACCCGGGTCTCGAAGCGGTCCGACAGCCGCGTCGCGAGCTCATTCAACGCCGGGGAGACCCGGGCTCCGGCCCTCGGCCTCTTCGGCTTCACCGGACTCTCGGGCTCCGACCCCATCAGGAAGACGATCTCCTCGACCGCGCGCACCGACAGGCCTTCTTCGACGATGCGCGCCGCCAGCGCTTCCTGTGCCTCGGGGTCCTCCAGAGGCAGCAGCGCCCGAGCATGGCCTGCCAGGAGCACACCTGCCGCCACACGCAGCTGGACCTTCGGCGCCAGTTTGAGCAGCCGCAGCGTGTTCGTCACCTGAGGACGGGAGCGCCCGATCCGGTCCGCCAGCTCGTCGTGCGTGCAGCTGAAGTCCTTCAGCAGCTGGTCGTACGCGGCGGCCTCCTCCAGCGGGTTCAGCTGAGCCCTGTGGAGGTTCTCCAGCAACGCGTCCAGGAGGAGCCTGTCGTCCTCCGTCTCCCGGATGATCGCCGGGATGTACTCCAGCCCGAGCTCCTTGCACGCGCGCCAGCGGCGCTCGCCCATGATGAGTTCGTAGCCGTCCGGGCCGGACTGGCGCACCACAACCGGCTGGAGCAGACCCACCTCCTGGATGGAGGTCACCAGCTCCGCCAGTGCGTCGCGGTCGAACTCCTTGCGGGGCTGGTGCCGGTTCCGCGTGATGGCGCCGATCGGGATCTCCGCGAACATCGCACCCGCGACGTCGGCGACCGAGGACTCGGGAGCCGTCTCCGGCTCGATCGGCGCCGATGTTTCACGTGAAACATCGGCCTGGGCGAGGGAGGCCAGCTTCGCTGCGACACTCCCGCGTTCCGAGGTGAGTGTCGGCAACGCCGTCGGCGAGCTCGACCCGGTCGACCCCGCGGTGGTCACCGCCGGTGTCTTCTCCTGCGGGGCAGGGGGGATCAGTGCGGCGAGCCCCCGACCCAGACCCCTTCGTCGCTCGCTCACTGGATCCCCTCCGCCACACGTTGCGTGCTGTTCAGGCCCGCGCCCCCATGGGCGTGCCGGGCGTCGTACTGGATTCCGGCCCCGCGCAGCGCGATCTCACGCGCCGCCTCCATGTAGGAGAGGGAACCGCTGGAACTCGGATCGTAGGTGAGTACCGTCTGCCCGTAGCTGGGGGCCTCGGAGATGCGCACCGACCGCGGGATGCTCGTCCGCAGCACCTCGCTACCGAAGTGGGTGCGGACCTCTTCGGCCACCTGCGAGGCCAGCCGGGTCCTGCCGTCGTACATCGTCAGCAGGATGGTGGATACGTGCAGCGCCGGGTTGAGGTGGGACCGCACCAAGTCCACATTGCGCAGGAGCTGGCCCAGCCCCTCCAGCGCGTAGTACTCGCACTGGATCGGGATCAGTACCTCGGCACCCGCGACCATCGCGTTGACCGTGAGCAAGCCCAGCGAGGGCGGGCAGTCGATGAGGATGTAGTCCAGCGGCTGCTCGTACGCCTGGATGGCCCGCTGAAGGCGGCTCTCGCGCGCCACCAGGGAGACCAGCTCGATCTCCGCGCCCGCCAGGTCGATCGTGGCCGGGGCGCAGAAAAGGCCTTCCACGTCCACCACGGGCTGGACCACCTCCAGCAGCGGCCTGCTGTCGACCAGAACGTCGTAGATCGAGGGGACGTCCGCGTGGTGGTCGATGCCGAGCGCCGTGGACGCGTTCCCCTGCGGGTCGAGGTCAATGACCAGGACGCGCGCACCGTGGAGCGCCAGCGAGGCCGCCAGGTTCACGGTCGTCGTGGTTTTGCCGACGCCGCCCTTCTGGTTGGCGACGACGATCACCCTGGTTCGGTCGGGTCGGGGCAGCCCCTCGCCGGCACGCCTCAGCGACTCGACGGCAAACGGGCTGGGCATGCCGCCGGTCGTGTCGTTGTCGACAGGGGGCGGTGGCGATGTTTCACGTGAAACATCGCCACCCGCCGCTTCAGAGCGGGGACCGGGGACCGGGTCGGCCATCGGCCCCGCGAGGTTGGCGTCGGACCGCACGGTCTCACTCTCCTCGGCATCGGGCTCGCGATGAACAGAGCCTGCCATGCCACCGGGGGCGCGAACCAGCGGGGCCCTTACTCCTGTGGATGAATCCACAGCTGTGGACAATTTCATCCCCCCTCCAGCCCGGGAGGGCCGAGGGGGCGCGGCCTCCCGGCCGCGACTGATGATTCCGTGCAGCAGAGAGCGACGTTTCACGTGAAACACGATGCCGGGACCGAGCCGACAGGCCTCTACGACACTCCCAAATCCGCACCTATAGGGCGCAACCCTGCAGGAAGTTCATCAGGGAAACCGTAGGGCCGGGGCCTTACCGGCGCCTGCGCGAACGCCCCACCCGGGCCGCCTTGGCCCGCTTGGCCGCGAACCTCACACCGCCGGGGCTCTCCCCGACCTCGACCCGCACCACCGTCGACATCGGGTCCACCACCCCGGCGCCGACCTGGAGCACCGAGGTCTTCACCACACCCAGCCTCGCCAGCGCGACCTTCGCCGCCTCCAGCTCCTCCTCGGCGGTGTCGCCCTTGAGGGCCAGCATCTCGCCGTACGGGCGCAGCAGCGGCACACCCCAGCCGGCGAGGCGGTCCAGCGGGGCCACCGCCCGAGCCGTCACCACATGCACCGGGTGCACTTTGCCGAGCATCTCCTCGGCCCGGCCGCGCACCACGGTGACGTGGTCCAGCCCCAGCAGCTCCACGGCCTCCTGGAGGAAGGTCGTGCGCCGGAGCAGCGGCTCCAACAACGTGATCTTCAGGTCGCGACGCACCAGGGCCAACGGGATCCCGGGCAGGCCGGCACCGGAGCCCACGTCGCAGACAGTGACGCCCTCGGGCACCACCTCCGAGAGGACCGCACAGTTCAGTAGGTGCCGCTCCCACAGGCGCGGCACTTCACGCGGGCCGATCAGGCCGCGCCGGACCCCTGCGTCCGCGAGCAGCTCCGCATACCGCACGGCTTCCGGGAAAAACTCGCCGAACACCGCGCGCGCCTCTTCCGGCGCCGGGGGAAGCTCCGCTGCCTCCGTCACGGGGACCGTCCTTCCGTATTGCGTACCGAGTGATCGTGGAAACGCACCGGTACTGCCAGGCTGACAAACATCGGCCCCGCCTGCGACACAGACGGGGCCGAACACTCAAGCTTGCGATCAGGCCGGGAGCACGACGACGAAGCGCTGCGGCTCCACGCCTTCCGACTCGCTCCGCAGACCGGCGGCCGCGACGGCGTCGTGGACGACCTTCCGCTCGAACGGCGTCATCGGGGCCAGCTGCAGCGGCTCACCGGACGCCTTCACATCGGCCGCCGCCTTGGCGCCCAGCGCCGCCAGCTCCTCGCGCTTCTTGGCGCGGAAGCCGGCGATGTCCAGCATCAGCCGGCTGCGGTCGCCGGTCTCGCGGTGGACGGCGAGGCGGGTCAGCTCCTGAAGGGCCTCCAGGACCTCGCCCTCGCGGCCCACGAGCTTCTGCAGGTCGCGGCTGCCAGAGTCGCTGACGATCGAGACCGAGGCCCGGTCGGCCTCGACGTCCATGTCGATGTCACCGTCGAGGTCGGCGATGTCGAGCAGACCCTCGAGGTAGTCGGCCGCGATCTCACCCTCCTGCTCGAGGCGGGTCAGGGTGTCGCCACTCTCAGCGGCGGCGGTGGTGGTGCCTTCCGTCACGGGAGGGACTCCTTCTTACTTCTTGGAAGAGGGCTTGGAGGGCGTCTGACGCTGTGCCTTCGTCTGGCGCTTCGGCTGCTGCCGCTTTGAGGCGCCGCTGCTCGCCGCGTCCGAGTCCGCCGTGGCCACGGCGCTCTTGATCACGGTGCCGTCCGCCTGGGCGGCCAGGCCCTGCTTCGTCAGAGATGCGATGAACTTGCGCTCGATGTCGTTGCGGTCCGGGCCCTTGGCCACGATCGCGGCGACGATCTTCTTCTTGCCCCGGCCCTTGACCTGCCCGTGCGAGGTGACGGACTTGAGCAGCCGCGTCAGGTAGTGGTCCTGCGCCTTGCTACCCGGCGTCGGGTTCTGGTTGATCACGTACATCTGCTGACCCATGGTCCAGACGTTGGTGGTCAGCCAGTAGACGAGGACACCGACGGGGAAGTTGATACCCATGACCGCGAAGATCACCGGGAAGATGTACATCAGCATCTTCTGCTGCTGCATGAAGGGCGTCTTGACCGAAAGGTCCACGTTCTTCTGCATCAGCTGGCGCTGGGTGTAGAACTGCGACAGCGACATCAGGATGATCATGATCGCGGTCACGATCCGGACGTCCGTCAGCGAGGCGCCGAGGGCAGCCACCTTCTCCGGGCTGTCCATGAACTTGGCGGCGATCGGCGCGCCGAAGATCTTCGCCTCGCGGGCACTGTCGACCAGCTGCTGGTCCATCACGCCGATGGTCTTGCCGTCGGCGATGTTCGCCAGCACGTGGTAGAGCGCGAAGAAGAACGGCGACTGCGCCAGGATGGGAAGGCACGAGGAAAGCGGGTTGGTGCCCGTCTCCTTGTACAGCTTCATCATCTCTTCGGACTGACGCTGCTTGTCGTTCTTGTAGCGCTCTTGGATCGCCTTCATCTTCGGCTGGAGCGCCTGCATGCCCCGCGTCGCCTTGATCTGCTTCACGAAGAGCGGGATCAGGCAGATACGGATCAGGATCACCAGGGACACGATGGACAGGCCCCAGGCCCACCCGCTGTCCGGCCCGAAGATCGCACCGTACAGCGAGTGGAACTGGACGATGATCCACGAGACGGGTGTGGTGATAAAGCTGAACAGACTGGCAATCGTGTCCACTAATCAGGCTCCTTGAGCATTGCGAGATCTACGCAACGCAGTGCGCAGCTGCTCGTGCCAACGCGGGCGTTTACGAGGTGGGACATGATCAACACCGCCCGCGGACCACGGGTTGCACCGCAGGATCCGCCAGGTGGTGAGAACGGTCCCCTTCACCGCACCATGCCGGTCGATGGCCGTGAACCCGTAGCGCGAGCACGAGGGGTAGTAACGGCACACCGGGCCGAGCAGCGGACTGATGGTCCACTGGTACAGCTTGATCAAAGCGAGCAGCGGGTACTTCATCGAGCTGCGCCTCCCAGGAGCCGCAGCAGAGCGGCATCCAGGTCCTTGGCCAGGTCCTCGAGGCCGGCATCACCCGATCCGGGCAATGCCCTCACCACCACCAGGCTACCGGCGGGCAGGCGGGAGAGCCGCTCGCGTACGAGGTGGCGCAGGCGGCGCTTCACCCGGTTCCGGACGACGGCGCCACCCACGGCCTTGCTGACGACGAAACCCGCACGGGTCGAGGGAACTGTCTCCCCCGACCCGTGCGGGTCCGTTGCACCGCTTGTACGTAGGTGGACGACGAGGAGCGGGCGGCCGGCCCTGCGGCCTCGGCGTACCGCGCTCGCGAAGTCCTCGCGCCGCCTCAGCCGATTTTCGGGAGACAGCACGACGTCACGACCTGCGTGAGTTACGCGGAGAGGGCAGCGCGGCCCTTGCTGCGGCGGTTCGCCAGGATGGCGCGGCCGGCACGGGTACGCATCCGCAGGCGGAAGCCGTGGGTCTTCGCGCGGCGACGGTTGTTCGGCTGGAAGGTGCGCTTGCTCACTCGGGGGCTCCAGAGAATGAATCGTTGTGGCGGGACATCGCCTGGCTGTCACCGTGCGCCCACGAGGAAGCTCGCGTGTTCGCCCGAGTGGCACCGCTCAACGACCACAGTCAGTGATCCTCGCCCATCGGTAGGCAGGCGGCAGCAGCCATCGACAACTCGACCTCGTTACGGTACGCGCGGCTACGCCATCCGGTCAAACCGAGGCGACACCGTCCCGCGCTGTGCACAGGCTGTGGACAACGACTTGAACCGTACCGGTCGCGCTGACTACCGTTGCCTGACCCCGGATTTTTGTCCCGACCGTCCCAAAGAACCACACATTCGTGGGACCCCCCTGTGAGAGAGCGTGCCCTGTGGCTGACGTACCTGCCGATCTTGCCGCAGTGTGGCCACGGGTGCTCGAGAAGCTCCTGGGGGAGGGACAGCAGGCGGTCGAGCCGAAGGACCAGCAGTGGGTCGAGCGCTGCCAGCCCCTGGCCCTCGTCGCCGACACGGCGCTGCTCGCCGTCCCCAATGAGTACGGGAAGCGCGTCCTCGAAGGCCGCCTCGCCCCCCTGATCAGCGATGCGCTCAGCCGCGAGTGCGGTCGTCCCATCCGCATCGCCATCACCGTGGACGACTCCGTCGGCGAGCCCGCACCGCCGGCCCCGCCCGCCCCGTCGCGCGGCGAGTCGTACGAGCCGTACGGCGGCCCGCGTCCCGGCGGGCACGCCGGTCCCGGGCCGGGCGACGACCAGTTGCCCACCGTCCGCCCGGCCTACCCGGACTACCAGCAGCCGCGCCCCGAGCCCGGCGCCTGGCCCCGCGGCGGCCAGCAGGACGACTACGGCTGGCAGCAGCCGCGCCTCGGCGGCTTCCCCGAGCGCGACCCGTACGCCTCCCCGCAGCCGGGCTACCTCCAGCAGCCCGAGTCCGGCGGCTACGACCAGGGCTCCTACGAGCAGAAGCCGTACGAATCCCAGCAGCCGCACCCTTACGAACAGCCGTACGAGCCGCCGTACGAGCCCTCGGGCCCGCGTCCGGGGCCCGGCCGGTCCGCACCGCCGCCGGCCCCGTCCGGCGGCTCCACCTCGGGTCCGCTGGAGCCGACCGCCCGGCTGAACCCGAAGTACCTGTTCGACACCTTCGTGATCGGCGCCTCCAACCGCTTCGCGCACGCCGCCGCGGTGGCCGTCGCCGAGGCGCCGGCCAAGGCGTACAACCCGCTCTTCATCTACGGGGAGTCGGGCCTCGGCAAGACGCACCTGCTGCATGCCATCGGGCACTACGCGCGGAACCTCTACCCGGGCACCCGCGTGCGGTACGTGAGCTCGGAGGAGTTCACCAACGAGTTCATCAACTCCATCCGTGACGGCAAGGGTGACGCCTTCCGCAAGCGCTACCGCGAGATGGACATCCTGCTCGTCGACGACATCCAGTTCCTCGCGAGCAAGGAGTCGACGCAGGAGGAGTTCTTCCACACCTTCAACACGCTCCACAACGCCAACAAGCAGATCGTGCTGTCCTCCGACCGGCCGCCCAAGCAGCTGGTCACCCTGGAGGACCGGCTCCGCAACCGCTTCGAGTGGGGCCTGATCACCGACGTCCAGCCGCCCGAGCTGGAGACCCGTATCGCGATCCTGCGGAAGAAGGCCGTCCAGGAACAGCTCAACGCCCCGCCGGAGGTACTGGAGTTCATCGCCTCCCGCATCTCGCGCAACATCCGAGAGCTGGAGGGGGCGCTGATCCGGGTCACGGCCTTCGCGAGCCTGAACCGGCAGCCGGTCGACCTGGGCCTGACCGAGGACGTCCTCAAGAACCTCATTCCCGGGGGCGAGGACTCGGCGCCCGAGATCACGGCCACGGACATCATGGCGGCCACGGCCGACTACTTCGGCCTCACGGTGGACGACCTGTGCGGCTCCTCGCGCAGCCGCGTCCTGGTCACTGCCCGGCAGATCGCGATGTACCTGTGCCGGGAGCTGACGGACCTCTCCCTGCCGAAGATCGGAGCGCAGTTCGGCGGGCGGGACCACACCACGGTCATGCACGCGGACCGCAAGATCCGCGCGCTGATGGCGGAGCGGCGCTCCATCTACAACCAGGTCACCGAGCTCACCAACCGCATCAAGAACGGCTGAGACGCCGCTTCCACGTCCCCACCCGTCGGACGTCTGCCGTGCCGGCATCCCGGCCCTCCAACGGCAGACGTCCGACGTCTGCCGTTGCGACGTCTGCCGTTGTGACGTCTGCCGTTGTGACGTCTGAACTGCTGCGGTGTCGGCGCACGCACCCGGCACGCCTGCACGTCCGGCGTCCGCCGTCCACATCCGCATCCACACCTGCATCCGACGGGCCGTCAACCGCCCCTCGAGGCCTCCCCAAACGCATCCACAGGGCGCATCCGGAGTAATCCGGGGGCGCCCTTCTTCGTGTGCGCGCCCCTCGCCTGTTCGAATACGCCCCCTGTGGAGCAACTTGTCCACAGATTGCGGGACTTTCTGCAGTCCACAGGATGGGGATCGATTTCCTCGCCCACAATCTGTCCACAGGGCCCCCGATTGAGGAACCATCAGCGCAGCTCACAGGCCTGTGGAATTGTGCGTGAGAGATGTCCACAGGCTGTGGACGGACGGTTCATCCACAGGCTCGTCCACCGCGTTGTCCACCGCTCACCCACAGGTTGCCCCATCCTGTGCACAGGTTCCGACGGGTTACCCACACCGCTGTCCACTGTTCGGCAATCGAGTGCCGCCCCTCACCACCCGGAGTGAAAGCCGTCACACAGAAGTCGACGTTTGGGCTGTGGAGTACTTGGGGAAAGCTGGGGACACAGCTGTGGAGTAGTCCGGGTCACCTGGGGATGGCCTGTGCAGAACTTTCTGTTCTCCACAGCACCCCCCTGTTGTCCACCGGTGCCACCCACAGGGCATGGGGATAAAAAAGGGGGCCTGACCTGCAGAAACGGGCTTATCCACGGTTTCCACAGGCCCTACTACTACCCCCAAGGACAGTTAGCTCGGATTCGGTTTTCAAGCAGGTGCTGTGCACAACGTGGTCGAGAGGCCTCCCCGACACCTCGCTGCCGATTTGACGGGCGGCAGCACCAGGTGTCGGCGCCGTACGTCAGACTGGTTCCCGGCATCGAGGCCCCGAGCCCTCCAAGGCACCGGGCCGGCGGGCCGACGACGAAGGCCGGTAGACGGACGAGCGAGCAACAGCAGGAGGCGGTTCCGGTGAAGATCCGGGTGGAGCGCGACGTACTCGCGGAGGCGGTGGCCTGGGCTGCCCGCAGCCTCCCGGCCCGGCCGCCGGTCCCCGTGCTCGCGGGCCTGCTGCTGAAGGCCGAGGACGGCACCCTGTCCCTCTCCGGCTTCGACTACGAGGTCTCGGCCCGCGTCTCCGTCGAGGCGGACGTGGAGGAGGACGGCACCGTCCTCGTCTCCGGCCGGCTCCTCGCCGACATCTGCCGCGCCCTCCCCAACCGGCCGGTGGAGATTTCCACAGACGGTGTACGGGCCACCGTGGTCTGCGGCTCCTCCCGGTTCACCCTCCACACCCTGCCCGTGGAGGAGTACCCGGCCCTGCCGCAGATGCCGACCGCCACCGGCACGGTCTCCGGCGAGGTCTTCGCCGCTGCCGCCGCCCAGGTCGCCATCGCCGCCGGCCGCGACGACACGCTGCCCGTCCTGACCGGTGTCCGCATCGAGATCGAGGGCGACCGCGTCACCCTGGCCTCCACCGACCGCTACCGCTTCGCGGTCCGCGAATTCCTGTGGAAGCCGGAGAACCCGGACGCCTTGGCCGTGGCCTTGGTGCCCGCCAAGACGCTCCTGGACACCGCCAAGTCCCTGACCAGCGGTGACACCGTCACCCTGGCGTTGTCGGGCTCCGGTGCCGGCGAGGGTCTGATCGGTTTCGAGGGCGCCGGCCGCCGCACCACCACCCGCCTCCTCGAGGGCGACCTGCCGAAGTACCGCACGCTCTTCCCGACGGAGTTCAACTCCATCGCCGTGATCGAGACCGCCCCGTTCGTCGAGGCCGTCAAGCGCGTGGCCCTGGTCGCCGAGCGCAACACCCCGGTCCGCCTGAGCTTCGAGAAGGGCGTGCTGACCCTGGAGGCCGGCTCCTCCGACGATGCACAGGCTGTGGAGCGCGTCGACGCCTCGCTGGAGGGCGACGACATCTCGATCGCCTTCAACCCGACCTTCCTGCTCGACGGTCTGAGCGCGATCGACTCCCCGGTCGCCCAGCTCAGCTTCACGACCTCCACCAAGCCGGCGCTGCTGAGCGGCCGCCCCGCGGTCGACGCCGAGGCGGACGAGGCCTACAAGTACCTGATCATGCCGGTGCGCCTGTCCGGCTGACGCCCGCTGTCCACAGGGCCCGGTCCCGCAGCCTGCGGAACCGGGCCCGACGGCGTTCCCGCCCCGCGCCCCGGCCCCCGTACGGCGGGTGCCTGGAGCGCCCGTGGCGCCGGCCGGCACCGCCCGGCGTAGGCTCGGAGCCGGGTCCTCCGGGTATCGGGGGAGTCCGGCACACACGGCCACAACGCTTAAGGAACCACCTGATGGAGCTCGGTCTCGTCGGTCTCGGCAAGATGGGCGGCAACATGCGCGAGCGCATCCGCCGCGCAGGCCACACCGTCATCGGATACGACCGCAACCCGGACCTCGCCGATGTCCACAGCCTGTCGGAACTTGTGGACGGCCTGCAGGCCCCCCGCGTGGTGTGGGTGATGGTCCCGGCCGGCGCCGCGACCCAGTCCACCATCGACGAGCTCGCGGAGCTGCTCTCGCCGGGCGACGTCGTCGTGGACGGCGGCAACTCGCGCTGGACCGACGACGAGAAGCACGCCGAGGAGCTCGCCGCCAGGGGCATCGGCTTCGTCGACTGCGGTGTCTCCGGCGGCGTGTGGGGCCTGGAGAACGGCTACGCGCTGATGTACGGCGGCGACAAGGAGCACGTCGCCGCGGTCCAGCCGGTCTTCGACGCCCTCAAGCCGGAGGGCGAGTACGGCTCCGTGCACGCCGGCAAGGTCGGCGCGGGCCACTTCGCGAAGATGGTCCACAACGGCATCGAGTACGCCATGATGCAGGCCTACGCCGAGGGCTGGGAGCTGCTGGAGAAGGTGGACTCGGTCACCGACGTCCGCGAGGTGTTCCGGTCCTGGCAGGAGGGCACGGTCATCCGCTCCTGGCTGCTCGACCTGGCCGTCAACGCGCTGGACGAGGACGAGCACCTGGAGCAGCTGCGCGGCTTCGCGCAGGACTCGGGCGAGGGCCGCTGGACGGTGGAGGCCGCGATCGACAACGCGGTGCCGCTGCCCGCGATCACCGCGTCGCTGTTCGCCCGGTTCGCCTCGCGCCAGGACGACTCGCCGCAGATGAAGATGATCGCCGCGCTGCGCAACCAGTTCGGCGGGCACGCGGTGGAGAAGAAGTAGCAGCCGCCGCGGGCGCAGTACCGCGCCCGCGGCACCCAGCAGTACCGCAGCACCCAGCAGTACAGAGCAGCACAGCAGGAAGCCGGGGGAGGTCGGCGCCGTATGCATGTCTCGCATCTCTCGTTGGCCGACTTCCGCTCGTACGCCCGGGCCGAGGTTCCCCTCGACCCGGGCGTCACGGCTTTCGTGGGCCCCAACGGCCAGGGCAAGACGAACCTGGTCGAGGCCATCGGCTACCTGGCGACGCTCGGCAGCCACCGGGTGTCCTCGGACGCCCCCCTCGTACGGATGGGGGCGCAGCGGGCCGTCGTCCGCGCTGCCGTCCGGCAGGGGGAGCGGCAGCAGCTGGTCGAACTGGAGCTCAACCCCGGGCGGGCCAACCGGGCCCGCATCAACCGGTCCTCGCAGGTCAGGCCGAGGGACGTGCTGGGGATCGTACGGACGGTGCTGTTCGCGCCGGAGGACCTGGCCCTGGTCAAGGGCGACCCGGGCGAGCGCCGCAAGCTCCTCGACGAGCTGGTGACGGCCCGCTCGCCGCGGATGGCGGGGGTCCGCTCGGACTACGAGCGGGTGCTCAAGCAGCGGAACACCCTGCTGAAGTCGGCCGCGATGGCGCGCAGGCACGGCGGGCGCTCGATGGACCTGTCGACGCTTGACGTGTGGGACCAGCACCTGGCGCGCTCGGGCGCGGAGCTGCTCGCCCAGCGGCTGGACCTGATCGCAGCCCTCCTGCCCCTGGCGGACAAGGCGTACGAGCAGCTCGCCCCCGGCGGCGGTCCGCTGGGCCTGGCGTACCGGTCCTCGGCGGGAGAGGCGGTCGACGCCGGGGCCGCGCGGACCCGGGAGGAGCTGTACGCGGTGCTGCTCGACGCTCTCGGGCAGGTGCGCAAGCAGGAGATCGAGCGGGGTGTGACCCTGGTGGGCCCGCACCGCGACGACGTCCTGCTGCGGCTCGGGGAGCTGCCGGCGAAGGGGTACGCGAGCCACGGGGAGTCGTGGTCGTACGCGCTGGCGCTGCGGCTGGCCTCGTACGAGCTGCTGCGCTCGGAGGGGGCCGAGCCGGTGCTGATCCTCGACGACGTGTTCGCAGAACTGGACGCCCGGCGCCGGGAGCGGCTGGCGGAGCTGGTGGCGCCGGCCGAGCAGGTGCTGGTGACGGCAGCTGTGGACGATGACGTTCCGGATGTCCTGTCGGGGACGCGGTTCGGGGTGTCCGGCGGTGAGGTGACCCGGCTGTGAACGAGCACAAGCGGAATCCGAAGGAGCCGGGCGGCACCGCACCGGAACGCAAGGCTCCGGAGCTCTCGGGCGTGGATCTCGCACGCCAGGCGCTGGCGGCGGCCCGGGAACAGGCGCGGGCGCGCGGCACCGCGGCCGGCGGCCGCGGCGGCCGCCACCAGCCCGGCCTGCGCTCGGGGGCGCGGGCGGACGGCCGGGACCCGATGCCGCTGATGGCGGCGTTGGACCGGCTGCGGACGGAGCGCGGCTGGGAGATGCCGATGGCGGTGGCCGGCGTGATGGAGCGCTGGCCGGAGATCGTCGGCCCGGAGATCGCGGCGCACTGCGAACCGGAACGCTACGAGGACCGCGAGTTGGTCGTGCGGTGCGACTCCTCCGCCTGGGCGGCGCAGCTGAAGCTGCTGGCCCCACAGCTGGTGGCCCGGCTGAACGCGGACCTCGGTCAGGGCACCGTCCGGTTGATCAAGGTGCAGGGCCCGGGCGGGAAGCCGAAGCGGTACGGACCCTGGCGCGCCCCCGGCAGCACGGGTCCGGGCGACACCTACGGCTGAGGCCCCGGCGGGCGCGGGTTCCGGCCCGGTGTGCGGGCTCCGGACGTTCGCGGCGCGGCGCCCGCCGCGCCGCCCTCGCGCCCTCGCGGCCGCGAGGCACCCCTCCGCACCGCCGCGCACATGCCTCGGCGACGGGCCGCACCGGCGGCCGCACCCGCCACGGCACAGCCGCGGCGGGACCCCGTCGAAGGGCCGGCGCGGCGCTGCCCGCAGGCCCCCGCACCCCCCGGCCCGGGTGGCGTCCCTCACGGTAGTGGAAGGTTGACAGCCCGAAGCGCTGGATGCCCGCGTGAGCCACTTTGAGCCCCGGTCTGAATATGGGGAGTCGGCCGAGGGAGGTTCAGGGCGGCACATGCGGACTCAGGTACCGGCAAACCCCCATCAGTGTCAGCGCTACCGGTAGACTGGTGATAAGAAGGCGCTCCCGTCCGCGGGATCCCGCCGACTGACCGCTGACAACGCAGATCGACGCAGCCGCTCCTGCTTGCATGCCTGCTGGGAGAACGGCCTGTGCTGTGCCAGAAAGGGCGCTTCGTGGCCGATTCCGGCAACTCCAACGAGAACAATCAGTACACCGGCAGCAACATCCAGGTCCTCGAGGGCCTGGACGCCGTACGCAAGCGACCCGGTATGTACATCGGCTCGACCGGTGAGCGCGGCCTGCACCACCTGGTCTACGAGGTGGTGGACAACTCCGTCGACGAGGCCCTGGCCGGGCACGCGGACACCATCGACGTGACCATCCTGGCCGACGGCGGCGTGCGCGTGGTCGACAACGGCCGCGGCATCCCGGTCGACATCGTCCCCTCCGAGGGCAAGCCGGCGGTCGAGGTCGTGCTGACGGTGCTGCACGCGGGCGGCAAGTTCGGCGGCGGCGGCTACGCCGTCTCCGGCGGTCTGCACGGCGTCGGTGTCTCCGTGGTGAACGCCCTGTCCACGAAGGTCTCGGTCGAGGTCCGGCGCGACGGCTACCGCTGGAGCCAGGACTACAAGATGGGCGCCCCCACCGCGCCCCTGGCCCGCAACGAGGAGACCGGCGAGCACGGCACCTCGGTCACCTTCTGGGCCGACGGCGACATCTTCGAGACCACCGAGTACTCCTTCGAGACGCTCTCCCGGCGCTTCCAGGAGATGGCCTTCCTCAACAAGGGCCTGACCATCTCGCTGACCGACGAGCGCGAGTCGG
Source organism: Streptomyces sp. NPDC059851 (assembly GCF_042732005.1). NCBI lineage: Bacteria > Bacillati > Actinomycetota > Actinomycetes > Kitasatosporales > Streptomycetaceae > Streptomyces > Streptomyces sp. NPDC059851. The sequence goes on from NZ_JBHWJJ010000063.1 coordinate 32,315, forward strand.
CCAAGGCCACGGCCGGCGCCGACGACCCGGAGGCGGACGCCGCCGAGCCCGTGGCGCGCACCGTCCGGTACCACTACGAGGGCGGCATCGTCGACTTCGTGAAGTACCTCAACTCGCGCAAGGGCGAGTTGATCCACCCGACCGTCATCGACGTCGAGGCCGAGGACAAGGAGCGCATGCTCTCGGTCGAGATCGCGATGCAGTGGAACTCGCAGTACAGCGAGGGCGTGTACTCCTTCGCCAACACGATCCACACGCACGAGGGCGGTACCCACGAGGAGGGCTTCCGCGCCGCGCTGACCTCCCTGGTCAACCGGTACGCGCGCGACAAGAAGCTGCTGCGCGAGAAGGACGACAACCTCACCGGCGACGACATCCGCGAGGGCCTGACCGCGATCATCTCGGTCAAGCTCGGCGAGCCCCAGTTCGAGGGCCAGACCAAGACCAAGCTGGGCAACACCGAGGCGAAGACCTTCGTCCAGAAGGTGGCCCACGAGCACCTGTCGGACTGGTTCGACCGGAACCCGAACGAGGCCGCGGACATCGTCCGCAAGGCCATCCAGGCCGCCACGGCCCGCGTCGCGGCCCGCAAGGCCCGCGACCTGACCCGCCGCAAGGGCCTGCTGGAGAGCGCCTCGCTGCCGGGCAAGCTGTCGGACTGCCAGTCCAACGACCCGACCAAGTGCGAGATCTTCATCGTCGAGGGTGACTCCGCCGGCGGTTCGGCGAAGTCCGGCCGCAACCCGATGTACCAGGCCATCCTGCCGATCCGCGGCAAGATCCTGAACGTCGAGAAGGCGCGGATCGACAAGATCCTGCAGAACACCGAGATCCAGGCGCTGATCTCCGCCTTCGGCACCGGTGTGCACGAGGACTTCGACATCGAGAAGCTCCGCTACCACAAGATCATCTTGATGGCGGACGCCGACGTCGACGGCCAGCACATCAACACCCTGCTGCTGACCTTCCTGTTCCGCTTCATGCGGCCGCTGGTCGAGGCCGGGCACGTCTACCTCTCCCGTCCCCCGCTGTACAAGATCAAGTGGGGTCGCGACGACTTCGAGTACGCGTACTCGGACCGCGAGCGCGACGCTCTGGTCGAACTCGGCAAGCAGAACGGCAAGCGCATCAAGGAAGACTCGATCCAGCGCTTCAAGGGTCTGGGCGAGATGAACGCCGAGGAGCTGCGCGTCACCACCATGGACGTCGACCACCGCGTGCTCGGCCAGGTCACCCTGGACGACGCCGCCCAGGCCGACGACCTGTTCTCGGTGCTGATGGGTGAGGACGTCGAGGCCCGGCGCTCCTTCATCCAGCGCAACGCCAAGGACGTCCGCTTCCTCGACATCTGAGTCGGTCCGCCGCTGACCGCCTGAAAGGATCTGAAGACCAGCAATGGCCGACGAAACCATTCCCACCAGCACCGAAGCCGCCGAGGAAGAGCCGCAGCTGCGCATCGAGCCCGTCGGGCTCGAGACGGAGATGCAGCGTTCGTACCTCGACTACGCGATGTCCGTCATCGTGTCCCGCGCGCTGCCCGACGTACGCGACGGCCTGAAGCCGGTGCACCGGCGCGTGCTGTACGCGATGTACGACGGCGGGTACCGGCCCGAGAAGGGCTTCTACAAGTGCGCCCGCGTCGTCGGCGACGTCATGGGTACGTACCACCCGCACGGCGACTCCTCCATCTACGACGCGCTGGTGCGCCTGGCCCAGCCGTGGTCGATGCGCATGCCGCTGGTGGACTCCAACGGCAACTTCGGCTCCCCGGGCAACGACCCGGCGGCCGCCATGCGCTACACCGAGTGCAAGATGGCGCCGCTGTCGATGGAGATGGTCCGCGACATCGACGAGGAGACCGTCGACTTCACGGACAACTACGACGGCCGCAACCAGGAGCCGACGGTCCTGCCGGCCCGCTTCCCGAACCTCCTGGTCAACGGCTCGGCCGGCATCGCCGTCGGCATGGCGACCAACATCCCGCCGCACAACCTGCGCGAGGTCGCCGAGGGTGCCCAGTGGTACCTGGCCAACCCGGAGGCCTCGCACGAGGACCTCCTCGACGCGCTCGTCGAGCGCATCAAGGGCCCCGACTTCCCGACCGGTGCGCTCGTCGTGGGCCGCAAGGGCATCGAGGAGGCCTACCGGACGGGCCGCGGCTCGATCACCATGCGGGCGGTGGTCGAGGTCGAGGAGATCCAGAACCGCCAGTGCCTGGTGGTCACCGAGCTCCCGTACCAGGTGAACCCGGACAACCTCGCGCAGAAGATCGCCGACCTGGTGAAGGACGGCAGGATCGGCGGCATCGCCGACGTCCGCGACGAGACCTCCTCCCGGACCGGCCAGCGCCTGGTGATCGTGCTCAAGCGCGACGCGGTGGCCAAGGTGGTGCTCAACAACCTCTACAAGCACACCGACCTGCAGACCAACTTCGGCGCCAACATGCTGGCCCTGGTCGACGGGGTGCCGCGCACGCTCTCCCTGGACGCGTTCATCCGCCACTGGGTGCACCACCAGATCGAGGTCATCGTCCGGCGGACGAAGTTCCGCCTGCGCAAGGCCGAGGAGCGGGCCCACATCCTGCGCGGCCTGCTGAAGGCGCTGGACGCGATCGACGAGGTCATCGCGCTCATCCGGCGCAGCGAGACCGTCGAGATCGCCCGTGAGGGCCTGATGGGCCTGCTGGAGATCGACGAGATCCAGGCCAACGCGATCCTCGAAATGCAGCTCCGCAGGCTCGCGGCCCTGGAGCGCCAGAAGATCGTCGCCGAGCACGACGAGCTCCAGGCGAAGATCAACGAGTACAACCAGATCCTGGCCTCGCCGGAGAAGCAGCGCGCGATCGTCAGTGAGGAACTGGCGGCCATCGTCGAGAAGTTCGGCGACGACCGACGCAGCAAGCTGGTGCCCTTCGACGGCGACATGTCCATGGAGGACCTGATCGCCGAAGAGGACATCGTCGTCACCATCACCCGCGGCGGCTACGTCAAGCGGACGAAGACCGACGACTACCGCTCCCAGCGGCGCGGCGGCAAGGGCGTGCGCGGAACGAAGCTGAAGGAAGACGACATCGTCGACCACTTCTTCGTCTCCACCACGCACCACTGGCTGCTCTTCTTCACCAACAAGGGCCGGGTCTACCGCGCCAAGGCGTACGAGCTGCCGGACGCCGGACGCGACGCCCGCGGCCAGCACGTGGCCAACCTGCTGGCCTTCCAGCCGGACGAGCAGATCGCCGAGATCCTCGCGATCCGCGACTACGAGGCGGCCCCGTACCTGATCCTGGCCACGAAGGCCGGCCTGGTGAAGAAGACGGCGCTCAAGGACTACGACTCGCCCCGCTCGGGCGGCGTCATCGCCATCAACCTGCGCGAGCGGGAGGACGGCAGCGACGACGAGCTGATCGGTGCCGAGCTGGTGTCCGCCGAGGACGACCTGCTGCTGATCTCCAAGAAGGCGCAGTCGATCCGCTTCACGGCGTCCGACGACGCGCTGCGCCCGATGGGCCGCGCGACCTCCGGTGTGAAGGGCATGAGCTTCCGCGAGGGCGACGAGCTGCTCTCCATGAGCGTGGTGCGGCCCGGTACGTTCGTCTTCACCGCGACCGACGGCGGCTACGCCAAGCGGACGCCGGTCGACGAGTACCGCGTGCAGGGCCGTGGCGGTCTGGGCATCAAGGCCGCCAAGATCGTGGAGGACCGCGGTTCGCTCGTCGGGGCGCTCGTGGTCGACGAGGCGGACGAGATCCTCGCCATCACGCTCGGCGGCGGTGTGATCCGTACGCGAGTCAACGAAGTCAGGGAGACCGGCCGTGACACCATGGGCGTCCAGCTGATCAATCTGGGCAAGCGCGATGCCGTGGTAGGTATCGCTCGTAACGCCGAGGCCGGTCAGGAAGCTGATGAGGTCGACGAAACCGGGGCAGTCGAAGGACTGGCCGCCGAGGCCGCCGAGGGTGTGGAGCCCTCGGCCGGGGAGCACGAGGAGTAAGTCGTGAGTGGAGCCACGGGCGCCGGACCGGCCAGAACCGAGGAGGACGGTGCCCGTGGCCCCGCCGCGGACTCCGAGGGCGGTGCCGACGCCTCCGAGAGCGGGGGGACAACCGTGACGGACACGCGAGGGCCGGAGCAGAAGCCCAAGGCCAAGCAGAAGCCGAAGCCGAAGCCCAAGCCCAAGCAGGACGAGCCGGCCGCCGATGCGCAGCCGTACCACCCGCCGCAGGCCTACGCGGCCCCCTCGGGCCCGGGCGCGTCCCGGGGTGCCGGGGACTCCGCCGGGCAGCGCAAGCCGCGTACGGGGGCCCGTGTGACCCCCAGGACGCGCAAGGCGCGGCTGCGGGTGGCCAAGGCCGATCCGTGGTCGGTGATGAAGGTCAGCTTCCTGCTGTCGATCGCGTTGGGCGTCTGCACCATCGTGGCGGCGGCGGTGCTGTGGATGGTCATGGACGCCATGGGCGTCTTCTCGACCGTGGGCAGCACGATCAGCGAGGCGACGGGGTCCAGCGAGAGCAACGGCTTCGACCTCCAGGCGTTCCTGTCGCTCCCCCGGGTGCTGGTCTTCACTTCGGTGATCGCCGTGATCGACGTCGTGCTGGCGACGGCGCTGGCGACGCTGGGCGCGTTCATCTACAACCTGTCGGCCGGCTTCGTCGGCGGTGTGGAGCTCACGCTCGCAGAGGACGAGTGACCGTCGGATGACCTGCGGGGAAGCCCCCGCGGATCGGATTTTGGCGGGACCGCGTCTGTGCGCTAATCTTCAGGAGTCAGCGCGCAGCGCGGAGGGGCTATAGCTCAGTTGGTTAGAGCGCATCCCTGATAAGGATGAGGCCACAGGTTCAAATCCTGTTAGCCCCACAGTATGGAAGACCCCCAGGCCGGACGGCCCGGGGGTCTTCGTCGTTGGGCCACCGGGGCTTCCCAGGTCACCGAACGGTATCGATCGGTGTGTATTGTTGGCCGCCAGAAGTACCCAACGACGACGAAAGACGAGGTCGCGCGGTGAAGAAGCTGCTCCTGGTCGCACTGGCCGCCATCGGCGGTCTCCTCGTGTACCGCCAGATCCAGGCGGACCGCGCCGAGCAGGACCTGTGGACGGAGGCTACCGACTCCGTGCCCTCCGGTTCCGGCGTGTGAGACCCCAAGGCTGATCCATGAAGCCCCGGCTGCCACTGCGGCCGGGGCTTCATGCTGTTCCGATTTGTAAAGATTTGCGTTGCTTGAGCAAAAACCGGGGGTGGTTGTGATGGGGCGGTTGCGGACGGCGGGGCCGGCCGTCGTGGCGGTGGCGGCGGCCCTGGGGCTGACGGTCGTCCCGTCGGGGGTCGGACACGCGGCGGCGGAGCCGCTGCCCCCGTACCGGCCGGCGCAGGACGCCCAGAAGGTGGAGGGCGCCGCGAACACGGCCGATGCCCCGCAGGTGCAGCCCGGCAAGGTCTACACGGACACCATGGCCCCCGGTGAGCGCTACTACCGGCTCAACCTGGACGACAGGTCCAGCGTGTACGTCTCCGCGGTCCTGCAGCCCTCCCCCGGCACGAAGATCGGCTCCAGCGGTGACGGCATCGAGGTCAGCGTCATGACCACCGGCGGCCAGGAATGCCAGGGCAGCCGGGGCAGGGCGGCCTTCGGGTACGGAGGCGGCGCCCGACCGATCGGCGCCGCGGGTCTGCGCGCGCTGAAGGAGGACGCCGACTGCCAGCAGGCGGGCGTGTACTACGTGAAGGTCGTCCGGGAAGCCGCGAAGGGCTCCGACCAGGCGGCGTGGCCCATGGAGCTGAAGGTGTCGCGCGAGCCGGGTCTGAAGACCGGCAGTGCGCCCGTGCCCGCACCCAGCTCCTGGCCGTCGGCCCCGCCGGTGGCGCCGGGCAGCGAGGCGGTGCCGCGGGAGGGCGGCACCGGCTTCAATGACGCCCGCGGGCTGGGCGCCGGGGTGTGGCGCGACGGGCTGCGGCCGGGGCAGACGCGGTTCTACCGGGTGCCCGTGGACTGGGGGCAGCAGCTGACGGTGAGCGCCGAGCTGGCGGGCGCGAAGCGGACCAAGGAGTACGCCTCGGCCTCCACGGGGCTGATGGTCAGCGTGTACGCCCCGTACCGCGGCCTGCTGGCCGACAAGGACGTCAGCTACAACGGCAAGCAGGCGAGCCTGTCCCTGCCGCCGACGGCACCGGTCGCCTACGAGAACCGGTTCGCGTCCGACGACGCGGTGCGCTCGGCGGGGACGGCCGGCTGGTACTACGTGGCGGTCACGCTGGGCGAGAAGGTCGCGGAGTTCACCGAGGACGCCACCCCCGTGCCGCTGACGCTGCGGCTGAACGTGGAGAACAAGGCCGTGCCCGCGCCCCCGTACGCGGAGAGCCCGGCGAAGGCGGGCTTCGCCGTGGAGGAGGACGACCGTGCGGCCGCCCGGGACGGGTTGACGGAGCCGGAGGCGCTCGCGGCGGCCGACCGGCGCCGGACCATGGGCGTGGTCGCCGTCGGCGGCTTCGGCACGGGGACGGTGTTGCTGCTCGTCCTCGGCGGCTGGGTGCTGCTGGCCCGGCGCGGACGGAGCGCCTGAGACGCGGCTGCCGTCGCAGCCGCGTCCGAGGGGGTTCTCCCGCAGGCGGCCGTCAGAGCTGGGTGAGGGCCCAGGTGCCCACCGCGAAGCACAGCAGCGCGGCGGCCAGGAGGGCCGCGGTGGCCGTCCGCGGCGGCGGGGCGATCCTGCCGGTCCGGGTGGGTGCCGGGGCGGGAGTCGGGGCCGGTGCTGCCGGGTACGGGCTGGTGGGGGGTTCGGGCGGGGCCAGGTGGAAGCTGCCGGTCACCGAGGCGGCAGGGGCGGCGACCGGGGCCGGAGCCGGGCCAGGAGCCGCGGAGGGGGCGGTCGCGGGTGTGCTCGCGGTGGCCGCCGTCCCCCGGGGATCGGTACGGGTGGGCTCCGCCGCCCACGTCGCGGCCGTCGCAGTCGCCGCCGCCGTCGGGGCGGGCGCGGGAGGCGCGGCCTGCGGGGGCACCGGGAAGGCCGTCGGGGTGCCGGGAGCGGCCGGCTGCGCGGGGGCCGGGGCGGACGGTGCTGCCTGGGCTCCGGCCGGGTCCTGCGGTCCCTGCGGGCCGAAACCGGGGGGCAACGGCCCGAGTTGGTCGAAGACCTCCACCGGGTCTGCGTCGGGCGTGGCCGGCGGCAGCAGCTCAACGGCCTCGGCAAGGGCCCTGCGGACCCCTGTGGCGGTCTTGAAGCGGCTCTGGGGGTCCGGCTGCAGGAGGTTCGCGATCACGTCCCAGAGCGGCGCAGGGACGCCCTCGGGCACGTCCGGGACGCCGTAAGCGAGGAACTGCTCCACCAGCGCCGTGGAATCGGGCTTGCGGCCCTGCAGCAGGTAGAGCGCGACCAGCCCGACGGCGAAGAGGTCGGCGGCGAAGTCCGGTTCCGCCCCGCGCAGTTGCTCGGGGGCGAAATAGCCCGGCGTCCCCACCACGTAGTCGGTCTCGGTCAGGCGCGGTTCGCCCTTGCGCATCGAGATGCCGAAGTCGGACAGCCGCAGGTGCGGCCGTCCGGTTCCCGTCGCCTCCATCAGGATGTTGGCCGGCTTGATGTCGCGGTGGATGACGCCCTCCGCGTGCACCGCCGCCAGCCCCGACAGGAGCTGGTCGAGGAGGGTGCAGACGAACCGCGGCGGCAGCGGGCCGTAGTCCCCGATCACGTGGGCGAGGGACCCGCCGGAGACGAGGTCCATGGTGAACAGGACCTTGTCGTCGTCCGCCGCCCAGCTGGCGGGGGCCAGGACGTGCGGGTGATCGATCCGCAGGGCCTGCTCCCGGACGAACCGCAGCAGCGTGTGGGCGTCGCCCTGCTGGAGCACCTTCGCCGCCACGTACCGGCGGCGGCGCCGGTCCCATGCCCGCCACACCGCACCCGCCCCGCCGCGCCCGATCGGGTCGATCAGTTCGTACCGGCCGGCGAAGACCTCACCCATAGCTGTGTCCGTCCCCCGTTGTCCTCGTCCGCCGTGCGCCGGTGTCGTGCGTGCCCGGTGCGGTGCGCCCGGTGCCGAGCGCGTCAGTTCTGGTGGGCCTCGTAGTGGGCCACCGCGTCGGCGGTGCGCCCCGCGCCGTACACCCGGAGGAACTCTGCCAGTTCCGGGTGGGTGGGGGCGAGACTGTTCGCCGCGTCGATGATGTCGCCGGCCGCGGAGACCGAGCGCAGCAGCGACTGGATCTCGCGGACGACGCGCTTGACGGTCGGGGCGCCGGAACCGGTGCTGGTCTGACCGCTGTTGATGAGGACGGAGCCCCCCTGGGTCCGCTTGATCTCGTCCATCCGGTCGGTGGCCTCGGCGGCGCTGACGCTTCCGTCCGCCACCTGGCTCGCCAGGTCCTGGAGCGCCTGGACGCGCTGGACCACTGCGGGGTTTCCGATCTTGGCGCGCTGGCCGCTCATCAACTGGGAGAGCATGGGTGCCGACAGGCCGAGGACGGCAGCGAGGCGGGCCTGGTTCAAGCCGAGGTCGTCTATGAGCCGGCGGAACAGCGCACCGAGGGGTTCCCCGTACCAGCTGCGCTGAAGTTCTCTGGCTCTGGCTGTAGCCTCTTGCTGTACTGCGTCCACGCGTCCTACTCCCCTTCGCTGGTGCGAACCTCGCGAGCATCTTACGGAGAGTGGTCGCACGGTGGGAGTCCCCATCATTTTTGCGGGATGAGGGGGAGAACCCGGTACTCTGTTCTGCGGAACGACCACTCCTTCGCGGGAGGGGGTCGCGTCCTCCCTTTCGGGGCTTTAGCTCAGTTGGTAGAGCGCTGCCTTTGCAAGGCAGATGTCAGGAGTTCGAGTCTCCTAAGCTCCACTTCTACACCCCTTCTGACCTGCGGAAACGCGGTCGGGAGGGGTTTTTTCGTGCCGCTTCCGGCAATGTTTCACGTGAAACGGCGGACGTGCCTCGCCGCCCCGGTGCCCCCGGATGGGCCCGTCGCAGGGCCGGGGGGCGCCTTCTGGTCGACAGTGGGGACAGGCACCGAGCCCACGGGGCGAGACCACTTCGGAGGCGCACAGACATGGGACTCTTCGACTTCCTCAGGTCCGAGAAGAAGAAACGGGCTGCCGCCGGGAAGGCGGCCGCGCCCCCGGCCGCCGACTACGCGACGACCTACGCAGATGCGGTCGCGGCCACCAAGGAGGCCGCCGAACGGATGGCAGCCGCGGCCCCGCCGAAGCCCGCCCCCGCCCCGCCCAAGGCCGGGCGGCCCCCGCAGCGGCCTGCCACGGCCGCCCACCCGCCCCACACCCCCACTCCCGCGTCCGCCGCGCACAAGGCGGTCCCCGCAGCCCCGGCGCCCCCGGGGCCGACCGGGACCGGGGCCGTGACACGCACGTACACCGTCCGGGCCGGTGACTCGCTCACCTCGATCGCCCTCCGGGAGCTCGGCAACGAGGGCCGCTGGCGCGAGCTCTACGCCATGAACCGGGGCGTCATCGGAGCCAACCCCCATCTGATCCACCCCGGTCAAGTGCTCACCCTGCCCGGCACGTCACCCCGTTGATCTCACGTCAGGCGGGGGGAACGACGCGTGGGGCCGGATCCGAGGGATCCGGCC
>NZ_JBHWJJ010000064.1:0-41510 GCF_042732005.1 Streptomyces sp. NPDC059851
GGCCCGCGCTGCTGGGGGTGGGCCCACCCTCACCCCTCTCTGCCGCGACGCCGGGCGGCGGGGCCCGGGGGCGCCCCCCGGGGGCCCCGCGGCGTCTCAGTCCCCCTCGTCGAGCCGGAATCCGACCTTCAGTCCGACCTGGTAGTGGGCGATCTGGCCGTTCTCCAGGTGGCCGCGCATCTGGGTGACCTCGAACCAGTCCAGATTGCGCAGCGTCTGGCTGGCCCGGGCGATCCCGTTGCGGATGGCCTGGTCGATGCCCTCGGTGGACGTGCCGACGATTTCGGTCACCCGGTAGGTGTGGTTGGACATGGGGCTCTCCCGAGCGTGGGGGCTTTGTCGTGTTCTACGGTGCCCCAGTACGCCCCGGTCCGCGAACTTTGGCACGACAATTCCCGGGTGGAAGAGCCTTGACCCACCCATTGGTCTATGCCAATTTTCAAGCCATCTCCGATCACCCGCGGAAGGTGGCCCTTCGTGAAGACGCGTTTCCCCGCCGTGTGCACCGCCCTCGCTGCCGCGGCCGCACTCACCGGGTGCAGCAGCCCGGGAGGTGCGGCCCCCCGGCCGCAAAAGGTGACGCTCTGGCTGATGAAGGGCAGTGCTTCGGAGGACTTCACCACGAGGTTCACCGCCTCCTTCGAGCAGGACCACCCCGGCGTCGACCTCGACGTCAGGATCCAGGAATGGACGGGCATCGGGGACAAGGTCAACGGCGTGCTCTCCGGCAGGAGCACCGAGCGCGCCGACGTCATCGAGGTCGGCAACACCCAGGTCGCCCAGTACATCGAGAACGGCGGCCTCTCCGAGCTCACCCTCGAAGGGCTCCGCAAGTGGGGCAACCAGGACTGGCTCGAAGGTCTCGCCGACCCCGGCAGCATCAACGGCGCCCAGTACGGCGTTCCCTGGTACGCGGCCAACCGCGTCGTGATCTACCACAAGGACCTCTTCGCGAACGCAAACGTCAAGTCCCCGCCCAGGAACCGCCAGGAGTGGATCCAGGCCACCCAGAAGCTCGACAAGGGCGACCAGCAGGGCATCTACCTCCCCGGCCAGAACTGGTACGTCCTGTCGGGGTTCATCTGGGACGAGGGCGGCGACCTCGCCACCGACGGCAACGGCAAGTGGAGCGGCACCCTGGACGACGACCGGGCCCTGGCGGGCATGGAGTTCTACAAGCAGCTCCAGGCCCTCGGCGACGGCCCCAAGGACGCCGACGAGGAGACGCCCCCGCAGGCCGAGGTCTTCGCCCGGGGCAAGGTCGCCCAGATCATCGCCCCGCCCGGCCAGGCCGCGGCCATCGAGGCCGCCAACCCCGCCCTCAAGGGCAAGCTCGGCTTCTTCCCGGTTCCCGGCAAGACCTCCGACAAGCCCGGCGCCGTGTTCACCGGCGGCTCCGTCCTGATCGTGCCCGCGCGGACCGGCCAGCGTGACCACGCCATCGACGTGATCACCGACCTGGTCAGCGAGCGGTGGCAGACCGAACTGGCCCGCGCCATGAGCTACGTGCCGAACAAGACCACCCTCGCGCACGTCGTCGAGGGCGACCAGGGTGCCGCGACCATGGCCGTCGGCGCCGCACAGGGCCGGGCGACCCCCAAGTCCGCCCGCTGGGCCGAGGTCGAGGCGGACAACCCGATCAAGCCCTACATGACGGCCGTCCTCACCGGCCAGGACCCGGAGAAGGCCGCCAGGGCCGCCTCCGAGGCGATCAGCAGGGTACTGAACTCCGCCCGCTGACCCCGCCGAGTTCAGCCTCCGCACATCCGCGGGCCGCGAAGCGGTCATGTCGAATCCAGCCGGTCACGGAAGAAGTAAAGGAGCCGGGTCGCCACACCTGCGGCCCGCACTCCGTGCCCGGACCAGGAGCCGCCATGACCATCGCCCCCCTCTCGCCGTCCGCCGTTCCCCCCATCGCCGCTCCCGCCCCCGCCCTCCTCACCCCCACCCCCACCCCCGAACACGCCGTCACCCCCCGGTACGCCGTCCGCCTCGCCCGCAACGAGGACGAGGTCCGCGCCGCCCAACGGCTGCGCCACCAGGTCTTCGCCGGCGAGCTCGGCGCCCGCCTCGACGGCCCCGAGCCCGGCCTCGACTCCGACGCCTTCGACGCGTACTGCGACCACCTCCTCGTCGTCGAAGAGGAAACGGAACAGGTCGTCGCGACCTACCGGCTCCTGCCCCCGGAGCGCGCCGCCGTGGCCGGACGCCTCTACTCCGAGGGCGAGTTCGACCTCTCCGCCCTCGCCCCCATCCGCCCCGACCTGGTGGAGGTCGGCCGCTCCTGCGTCCACCCCGACCACCGCAACGGCGCCGCCATCGCCCTGATCTGGGCCGGCCTCGCCCGCTACATGGACCGCTCCGGGCACAACTGGCTCGCCGGCTGCTGCTCGATACCGCTCGCCGACGGCGGGGTCCTCGCAGCCGCCGCCCGTGACGACGTGCTGACCCGCAACCTCGCACCCGACGAGTACCGCGTCACCCCGCACGTCCCGTGGAACCCCGAGGGCATCACCTTCCCCGAGCGCACCCAGCTCCCGCCGCTGCTGCGCGGCTACCTGCGGCTCGGCGCCTGGGTCTGCGGAGAGCCCGCCCTCGACGCCGAGTTCGGCTGCGCCGACCTGTACGTCCTGCTCTCGCTGCGCCGCACCAACCCCCGCTACCTCAAGCACTTCCTCTCGCTCGCCCCGACCTCATGAGCGTCTGGCTGCCCACCTCCCCCTGCACCCCGCAGGACTGCGCCGGCCACGACGGACACACCGTCGCCATCTCGCGCGCAGCCCTGCGGCTCACCGGCGCAGCCGCCCTCGTCCTCCTCGGCACCCTGGGCGCACCACCGGTCCGGCTGTTGCCGGCCGGCCCGCGGCACACCGTGATCCGGGCCTGGTCTGCCGCGCTGGTGCGGGCCTTCGGGCTGCGGATCGCCGTCCACGGCAGCGCGGGCGCGGACGGCGCCCGCCTCGTCGTGGCCAACCACATCTCCTGGTTGGACATCCCGCTCGTCGCCGCCGTCCTGCCCTCCCGGATGCTCGCCAAGAGCGACATCCGCTCCTGGCCCGGCCTCGGCCGGCTCGCCGCACGGGCCGGAACCCTGTTCATCGAACGCGACCGGATCCGCGCCCTCCCGGACACCGTCGCCACCCTCACCCGCGCCCTGCTCGCCGGCGACCGGGTCACCGTGTTCCCCGAGGGCAGCACCTGGTGCGGCCGCGCCCGGGGCCCCTTCCGGCGGGCCGCGTTCCAGTCCGCCCTCGACGCGCGCGTCCCCGTCCAGCCCGTACGGCTCGACTACCGGCTGCCCGGTGGGGACACCGCCGGGGCCGCCTCCTTCGTCGGCGACGACCCGCTGACCGCCTCCCTGTGGCGGATCGCCCGCGCCCGCGGCATCCGGGCCGAGGTACGGCTGCTGCCGCGGATCCCGCCGGGCCGCTACGCGCACCGGCGGGACCTCGCGGCCGCGGCTCAGGCCGCGATCACCTCGGGCGACCCGGCCTCCGTCCCCGCCCCTTCCACGCCGCTGCCGGGCCTGCCCGCCCAGCCGGACCCGCCGTCGGCCACCGACAGGGACAGCGCGAACCGGCCCCCGGTATCCGTCCACCACCGGGTCAGTTCCAGACCGGCTGCCGCCAGCTCCTTGCGCACGCCGTCCTGACGGAACTTCGCGGACACCTCCGTCAGGATCTCCTCACCCTCCTCGAACGGCACCAGCAGGTCCAGGGCCCGGACCTTCACCACCAGCTCGGACCGGGCGCGCAGCCGCATCTCGATCCACTCCTGCGCCCGGTTCCACACGGCGACGTGGTCGAAATCCTCGGTACGGAAGTCCGCCCCCAGCTCCCGGTTGATGACGGCCAGCACGTTCCGGTTGAACTCGGCCGTCACCCCCTGCGCGTCGTCGTACGCCGCCACCAGCACGGACTCGTCCTTCACCAGGTCCGTCCCCATCAGCAGCGCGTCCCCCGGCGACAGCATCGCCCGCACGGACGCCAGGAACGCCGCCCGCTCCGCCGGCAGCAGGTTCCCGATCGTGCCCCCGAGGAACACCACCAGCCGCGGCCCGGGCGCCCGGGGAAGCCGCAGCGGCTGGGTGAAGTCGGCCACCAGCGCACGCACCCGCAGCCCCGGGTACTCCTCCTGCAGGATCTGCGCCGCGCCCTCCAGCGCGCTCGCGCTGACGTCCACCGGGACGTACGTGTCCAGCGCGGGCATCGCCTCGAGCAGGTGCCGGGTCTTGTCCGAGGAACCGGAACCCAGCTCGACCAGCGTGCGGGCCCCGCTCACCGCGGCGATCTCCGCGGCCCGCGCCAGCAGGATCTCCCGCTCGGCGCGCGTCGGGTAGTACTCCGGCAGCCGGGTGATCTCGTCGAACAGGTCGCTACCGCGGGCGTCGTAGAACCACTTGGGCGGCAGCACCTTCGGTGACCGCGTCAGCCCGTTCAGGACGTCCTCGCGCAGCGCGGAATCGGCGGTGTGCTCGTCGAGCGTGCGGGTCAACTGGAAATCACTCACTGGACGGTCTCCTTGAGGGGGGTCAGGTCGACCCGTGTGCGACGGGCGGTCAGCAGGGTCCGGTCGGGCACCTCGTGCCAGCGCGGGTCGTCGTCGTACGGCTCCGAGGCCACCACGACGCGTTGCGCCGCCGGATCGGCCAAGTACCACAGCGAATCGCCCCAAGCCGTCGCGGCGATCGCCCGGCCGTCGGTCAACAGCAGGTTCAGTCGGGAGCCCGGCGCGGCCTCGGCGAGCTCCCGCACCGGTTCGGCGAGAGCCGTGCCCAGATCGTCACCCCGGCGCAGCCGGTGCAGCACCAGCGCCCAGACGAGGGCCGAATCCGTGGTCGCGGCCAGCGACAACACGTCGGCGGCCGGCAGGCCCGCCGTGAGCGGAGCCGCCGTACCCGGCCAGCCCCGTACCGCGCCGTTGTGGCTGAACAGCCACCGCCCACCCGCGAACGGGGCGGCCGCGGCCTCCCCCTCCGCCCCCGCCAGCGTGGCGTCCCGTACGGCGGCCAGCGCCGCACCGGCCCGCACCACCCGGGCCAGGTCCGCGAAGGTCAGGTCTCCCCATATCGGCCCCGCCCGCCGGTAGCGGGCCGGCACCGGATCCCCCTCCGCGTACCATCCCACTCCGAAGCCGTCGGCATTGACCGTGCCGTGGCGCTGCCTGCGCGGCCCCCACGACTGCCGCACGAGTGAATGTTCCGGATCGCTGAGCAGCCGCCCCAGAGGCACTTCCGGTCCGAGAAAGGCGATGTGGCGGCACATCAGACGTCCCTCGCGGTCCGGAACCCGGAGAAGATCTGCCGCCGTACCGGCAGGTCCCAGTTGCGGAACGTGCCCCTGCAGGCCACCGGGTCCACCGCGAAGGAGCCGCCCCGCAGCACCTTGTGCTCCGGCCCGAAGAACACCTCGGAGTACTCCCGGTACGGGAACGCCCGGAACCCCGGGTACGGCAGGAAGTCGGAGGACGTCCACTCCCACACGTCCCCGATCAGCTGGCGCACCCCGAGCGGGGAGGCCCCCGCCGGATAGCTGCCCGCCGGGGCCGGACGCAGGTGTCGCTGCCCCAGGTTGGCGTGCACGGGCATCGGGTCGGCGTCCCCCCACGGGTAGCGCGTGGAGCGTCCCGTCACCGGGTCGTGGCGGGCCGCCTTCTCCCATTCCGCTTCCGTCGGCAGCCGCCGGCCCGCCCAGCGCGCGTACGCGTCCGCCTCGTACCAGCTCACGTGCAGGACCGGCTCCTCCTCCGGCACGGGTTCGGTCACCCCGAACCGGCGGCGCAGCCACTGGCCGGACTCCCGGTACCAGAACAACGGCGCACCGATCCCGTGCCTGCGGACCTGCTCGAAGCCCTCCGGCGCCCACCAGCGGCTGTTGACGTAGCCGCCGTCCGCGATGAACGCCTGGTACGCGGCGTTCGTCACCGGCGCCGTGTCGATCCAGAACGGACCCGTCTCCCGGACGTGCGCGGGCCGCTCGTTGTCCAGCGCCCACGGCTCCACCGAGGTCCCCATGGTGAACGGGCCCCCGGGAACCAGCACTTCGGACGCCTCCGGCGGCGGCCCCGGCGGCGGCGACGGGTAGGGGGCCGCCAACACCGGGGCCCCACGCCGCAGCTGATGTGTGATCAACATCGTCTCGTCGTGCTGTTGCTCGTGCTGCGCGATCATCCCGAACGCGAAGCCCGAGTCGAGCAGCCCGGTGCCCTCCAGCGGGGTCCGCTCCAGCAGGTCGAACACCCGCCCGCGCACGTCGGCCGCGTACCGGCGGGCCTCGGCGGGCCCGAGCAGCGGCAGCTTCGGCCGCTCGGACCGCGGATGCTCGAACGCGTCGTACAGCGGATCGATCTCCGGGTGCATGGCCTCACGGCCGCCGACCCGGCGCAGCAGCCACAACTCCTCCTGGTTCCCGATGTGCGCGAGGTCCCACACCAGCGGGGACATCAACGGCGAGTGCTGGGCCGTCAGGTCCTCGTCCGTCACCGCATCGGTCAACCCGGCCGTACGGATCCGTGCCGCGGTCAGGGCTTCGAGCGCCCGCTCGCGGAGGGCCGCAGGCTCGACGGGCACGAAGGAACCGAAGGAACCGAAGGATTCGGAGGGTTCGGAGGGTTCGGAAGTCACGAAGGGTTCAGCGGTCATGGGCGGGCCCCCGTCCCGGTGAGTCGGTACGCGTCCTCGTCGGCCGGGCAGCGCCCGCGCAGCACGAAACGCTCGATGAAGGCGCCCACCGCGTCCTGCACGTGCGAGCTCGCCCCGAGCCGGGGCAGCGCCTCGGCCGCGGACCGGAAGCAGAAGGCGGCCGCCGCCCTCAGCTCGGGGTCGGCCAGGCCGTAACGGGCCGCGGACTGCCACAGCGGATTGCGGGGCGCACGCACCGGCCCGTAGCGGTCGGCGAGCGCCTTCGCGACCCGGTACCCGGTCTCGGCGGCCTGCGGGTCGTCGAACAGCGCGTGCACGACCGCGACCGGGACCAGCCAACCGTCGTCCCCGGGCTGCGCGTCGATCATCCGCAGTTCCAGGTGGCCGCGCGGGCGCACCGGTGGGAACAGCGTGGTCAGGTGGTACGCGAGGTCCTCGGCCGTCGGCGGGCGCAGGGCGCCGCCGGCACGGCGGCGCGGCTGGGATGAGGACGAGGACGAGGACGACGGGGACCGTGGCGGTGACGTGGCGCGCAACCAGTCGCGGAACGTCATCCCCCGGGGCGCCGTCCACGGTCCGTCGCCGTACGACCGCATGCACATGACCTCGGTGTCCAGAGCGTGCCGGACCCACCCCGACCGGGGCTGGGCGTCCAACGGCGGGGCGAGCGCCCGCCGGGCGTCCAGGTCCCGCCAGATCCCCTGGCGGGCACACCGCCATCCGGCGTACGGACCCGTGGTCGCGGGGGAGTTGGCGAACGCCGCCACGAACACTGCACCCAGCAGGTGGCCCAGCCGCCAGCGCCGCCCGTGACCGAGCGGGCCCGGCTCCTCGTAGCCGGCGTCCACACAGACCTGTACGGACGCGGAGGTGCGCATCATGGCGCGCCCCGCCGGCCCGAAGCGGTCGAGGTACGCCTCCATGGCGTCGTAGCGGGGGCTGCTCACCAGCCGGGGAACGGGGGCGCGGGGGTCGCGGCCGATGCCGCGCAGGACCAGGCCCTGGGAGCCCAGCGCGCTCCGTACGGCGGCGAGGTCGGCCCGCAAGCCGTCCACGCAGGCGGAGAGGGAGTCGGCGGGGGCCGAGCTGAGCTCCAGCTGGCCGCCGGGTTCGATGCTGAGGCGGGAGTGCAGGGGGAGTGCGCGGGCCGCGTCGTGCGCGGCCGTCAGCCGATCGGGCGGGAGCGGCTCACCAGGCCGCTCGGCGTCCATCACGAGCCATTCGAGCTCGGCGCCGAGGACGCGGGGCGGGCCGGTCTTGAAGCAGATGCCGTGGACGAGGTCCTCGGCGGCGGCCTCGGTGATGGGGGAGGGGGAGGTCGGTGGAGCGGGTGACGGTGAGGCGGATGGAGCGGGTGAGCCCTGGGGCATGGCCGAATCTCCTGTCCTGGACTGTGACCTGACCATGCCTACCCGTCCTTGTCCGGCTGAAGAGCCGAATCCGGTCGCGTTTGCGCAAATATGAGTGGTCCGAGTGCCCAACTGCGACTGATGATGGCCCGGTGAGCAGCAGATTGCGCGAGATCGCGCGGGAGAACGCGACGATCCTGGCGTCCGGTGGGTACCGGACGCGGTCGGGGCGGCACGTCTCCCTGGCCGCCGCCCTGGCGGAAGCCACGGCGGGAACCAGGATATATGGGCCGAACCAGGTCATTCCAGACGGACGACTTCCGGCCGGGCGACACCGGACGGCCATCGAGGTGACCGGGGAGAGCAGCACGGTCGCAGCCCGAAGGCTCGCCGCGGACGCCCCCGGACCGGGCGCGGTGGCCGTCCTGAACTTCGCATCGGCCCGGAATCCCGGGGGCGGCTACGTCCGCGGGGCCACGGCCCAGGAGGAGGCGCTGTGTCGGGCGTCCGCCCTGTACGAGACGCTTCTCCAGGCCCCGGAGTACTACGAGGTCCACCGCGCGGAAAGCAGCACCTTCTACACCGACCGGGTGATTCACTCGCCCGGGGTGCCCGTCTTCCGCGACGACCGCGGCGAGTTCCTGGAGGAGCCCTTCCGGGTGGGCTTCCTCACCTCCCCGGCCCCGAACGCCGGCACCATCCGCCGCCAGGAGCCGGAACGCGCCGCCGAGATCCCGGCCGCCCTGGCCCGGCGCGCGGAGCGCGTCCTGGAGACGGCGGCCCTGCACGGCTACCAGCGGCTGGTGCTGGGGGCGTGGGGGTGCGGGGTCTTCCGCAACGAGCCGGCGGACGTCGCCGAGGCCTTCCGGGGCCTGTTGCAGGGGCGCTTCACCGGGATCTTCGAACGGGTCGTCTTCGCCGTCCTGGACCGTGACCCGGCGCCGCGCAAGGCCTTCGAACGGGCCTTCACGGGATCGGCGGGCGGCGGTGAGGGCGGCTGAGGGAGGTCGAGGGAGGGTTGAGGGCGGCTGAGGGCGGCTGAGGGCGGTGATACCGGCGCGCAGCTCGTCGACTCCAGCGTCACCCGCTCCCTTCCCTGACCAGCCGGTGAGCGGGGCTCAGCTGCGGTGCGGGGCTGCGGCTCCGCCCGTCTCCGTCTCCGTCTCCGTTCCCGTCTCGATCCCCGTCTCCGCCGGCCAGTGCTCCTGCCACCGCTCCTCCCCCTCCAGTTGGCCGGCCAGGCCCAGCAGCAGGGGCTCCGAGGAATCCGGGCCCAGGAGTTGGGCTCCGATCGGCAGGCCCGTGGCCGTGAACCCCGCCGGGACGTTCACCCCGGGCCAGCCCAGGACGTTCCACGTCCAGGCGTACGGGCAGGCGGCGATCATCGCCCGGTCCGTCGCCATCGCGCTCAGGCCGGCCAGGGCGCCGATCCGCAGCGGGGGTGCGGCCGTGGTCGGCGTCAGGACCACGTCGAACCGGCCGAAGACCTCCCCGATCCGCCACCGCAGGTACGACTCCGCCCGCCGTGACGCGCGCAGCGGCAGTCCGCCCAGGATCCGGCCCGTGCGCATCGCCCCGTGCGTGCGGGGGTCCAGCAGTCCGGTGTCCGGCACGCGGGAGGCCCAGTCCCGTACGCCCCTGGTGGCCCGGGGGACGAAGGTCAAGCCGATCTGGCCGTACCGCGGGTCCTCCGGGACCACCTCGTGGCCCAGCGACTCCAGCCGCCCGGCGACTCGCTCCACCGCCGAACGGATCTCCGGGTCGAGGGACTTCGGGGTCGCCGTGAACGCCGTCCCGAACGACAGGGCGATCCGCAGCCGCCGCGGGGTACGGCGTGCGGCCTCTACCGCCGGGATCGGGGCGGGGCGGTGCCGGTCGCCGGGGTGCGGGCCGCTCGCCGCATCGAGCAGCAGGGCGGCGTCCCCGACCGTACGGGCCAGCACCCCGTTCACGGTGAGTCCGTGGAACGACTCCGGCTCCGGCCAGGTGGAGATGCGGCCCCGCTGCGGCTTCACCCCGACCAGATGCGTCCAGGCCGCCGGGATCCGTACCGACCCGGCCCCGTCGGAGCCGAGGGCCGCCGGGACCAGGCCCGCGGCGACGGCGGCCGCCGAACCGCCGGAGGAGCCGCCCGGCGTGTGGTCCGGGTTCCACGGGTTGCGGGTCGCGCCGAAGGCGCGCCCCTCGGTGAACGGCCACTGCCCCAGTTCCGGGGTATGGGTCTTGCCCACGATGACCGCGCCGGCCACGCGCAGCCGGCGCACCGCCTCGCTGTCGACGGCCTTCGGCGGGAAGTCCCCGGCGCAGCCGAACGCGGTCGGCTCCCCGGCCACGTCCATGTCGTCCTTGACGGCCAGCGGCACACCGAGCATCGGGAGCCGCTCGCCGGCGGCCAGCCGCCGGTCGGCGGCGTCCGCCTCGGCCAGTGCGGCTTCGGCGCGGACGATGCGGAAGGCGTTCAGACGGGGCTGGGCGGCGGCGATCCGGTCCAGCGCCCGCTCGGTCAACTCGCGTGAGGAGACGACCCCTTCGGCGAGATCGCGCGCCATGGCCGCCAGGCCGGCGACCGGTGCCTGTGTACGAGACGAGACGGCCATCGCCCCTCAACCCCTCCCCGTTACCGATCAGTAGGACTGACGGTAACCCCATGGCCCGGGATTCCCTAGAGGGTCGACGCTCCGCACGGCGCGGGCCACCCCCCAGCACGGGTCGGAGCACGCCGCCCCCCTACGAACCGGCTCGCGGTACACCGTGCGGACGCCACCCCGGGCCCGTAGGGGCGTGATCGCGCCAGAGCCCCGCGGCCGCGGGCGGGGGACACCGGCACGGGCCGGGGGAGGGCCGCATCCGCTCCTGCTGGCGGTCCCGGGGGGCGGGGCGGTCCGGACGGGTCCTGCCGCGACGGACGACCGGCTCCCGTCCGGGCCACGACGGGAGGCCGCGGCCCGGACCCGATTCCGGCCAAACGCCCGACGCCGGCCGCGAACGGTCTGGAAGGATGCCACGGCAATGTCACAGTCATCGAAGCCGCCGAAACCGTCCACCCCGGCGCCGACGCCGCCGTCCGTGCCCACCAGCGCCGACGTGGCCCGACTCGCCGGTGTCTCGCGCGCGACGGTCTCGTACGTCCTCAACGACGCCGCAGCGGTCCGCATCAGCGAACCGACCCGCCGCAAGGTCCGCCAGGCCGCCGAGGAGCTCGGGTACGTACCCCACGCCGCCGCGCGCAGCCTGCGTGCCGGCCACACCCGGATCGTGCTGCTGCCCGCCCCCGAGGGGCCGGTCGGCCCGCTCCACAGCGCCTTCCTCAACCAGCTCCAGCGGGCGCTGCGCCGTCTCGGCTACACGGTGGTCCAGTACGGCAGCCTCGGCCTGAGCGGTGACGAGGCGACCCGCGCCTGGGCCGAGCTGCGCCCCGTCGCCGTGGTCTGCCTCGGGCGGATCACCCTCTCGGCCCGCAACGTCGACACCCTCAAGCGGGCCGGGGCCCGGGCGGTGATCACGATGGGCCCGGCCCCGGTCCCCGGAGCCCACGCCCTGGTCACGGACCAGGCCGAGATCGGTGTGCGGGCCGCCGCCCACCTGCTGGAACGCGGCCGCCGGCGGATCGGGGTCGTCGTCCCGGTCGAGGAGGGACCGGCGCCCTCCGCCCGGTCCCGCCTCGAAGGGGCCCGTTCCGCCGTCCGCTGTGCCGTCAGCCCGGCCGCCCCATCCGCCCCGTCCGCCGACGGACCGTCCGGCGCCGCCGCCGCCGACGTCGGCACCGTCTCCGGCGCCGGTGTCGTACCGCTTCCGATGGCCTATACGGAGGAGTCGGCCGCGGAGCTCGCCGCGCGCTGGCGCTCCCTCGGCCTGGACGGGGTGTTCGCCTACAACGACGAGTACGCCATGCTGCTGATGCGCGCCCTGCTGGACGAGGGGCTGCGGGTCCCGGAGGACGTCGCCGTCATCGGGGCGGACGACCTGCTCCTCGGCCGGCTGCTGCGGCCCCGACTGAGCACCGTGCGGATCGCGATGCCGACCGGAGACCACCTCGCGGAGCTGGTGGACCGGGCCGTGCGGGAGTCGCCCGGGACCGCCGACCGGTACGGCCCGGTGGCCGTCACCGCCGTCCACCGCGAGTCCACCTGAGCGCGCCGCCCGACCCCGGACGCCGTTGACAGGCGGTGACCTGCGGACGGACACTGCGGGCGCGCCCCACCGGGCGCGCCCGGCGTCGTGCCCGGTGCCGACGGCGGCACCGTCCCGCCGCCGCCCGCACGGATCCGCCCAGGAGAGACGCGATGAGCATCCGCACCGTCCGCGACGTGTACGTCGTCGACGCCGTCCGCACCCCGATCGGCAAGTTCGGCGGCGCCCTCGCGGGGGTCCGCCCGGACGACCTCGCCGCGCACGTGGTGCGCGCACTGGTGGACCGTACGCCCTCCCTCGACCCGGCCCGGATCGACGACGTGGTCTTCGGCGACGCCAACGGCGCCGGCGAGGACAACCGGGACGTGGCCCGCATGGCGGTCCTCCTCGCGGGCCTGCCGGTGACCGTGCCCGGCGTGACCGTCAACCGGCTGTGCGGATCGGGACTCGAAGCGGTGATCCAGGCCGCCCGCGCCATCGCCCTGGGCGACTCGTCGATCGCCATCGCGGGCGGCGTGGAGTCGATGACCCGCGCCCCCTGGGTGGTCCAGAAGCCCGAGCGTCCCTTCCCCTCCACCCACCAGCAGATGTGGTCCACCGCGCTCGGCTGGCGCATGACCAACCCGCGGATGCCCGACGAATGGACCGTTTCGCTCGGTGAGGGCGCCGAACTCATCGCGGAGAAGCACGGCATCACCCGCGAGGCGCAGGACCTGTTCGCACTGGAGAGCCACCGCAAGGCGGCCGGGGCCTGGTCGGCCGGGCTGTACGACGACGAGGTCGTCCCGTACCCGGGGGTCGACCTCCTCCGCGACGAGTGCATCCGCGAGGGGTCCACCCCAGAGTCGCTGGCCCGCCTGAAGCCGGTGTTCCGCACCGACGGCAGCGGTACGGTCACTGCTGCGAACGCCTCCCCGCTCAACGACGGCGCCGCGGCGCTGCTCCTGACCGACGAGGCCGGGCTGGCGGCCACCGGCCGCGAGCCGCTGGCCCGCATCAGTGCCTCGGCGGTGACCGGCATCGAGCCGCAGCTGTTCGGGCTGGGCCCGGTCGACGCCGTGCAGCGGGCACTCGTCAAGGCGGGCACCGGCCTGTCGGATCTCTCCGTGCTGGAGCTGAACGAGGCCTTCGCGGCGCAGGCGCTGGGCTGTCTCGCCGCCTGGCCGGAGCTGGACCCGGCGGTCGTCAACCCGCGCGGCGGTGCCATCGCCATCGGTCACCCGCTCGGCGCGTCGGGCGCCCGCCTCGCCGGGTCGGTGGCCCACCAGCTCGCGGCGGCCGGCTCGGGCAAGGGCATGGCGACGCTGTGCATCGGGGTCGGACAGGGCATCGCGCTGGTCCTGGAGCGCTGAGCTCCTGGAGCGCTGCCACCGGAGCGGCCGCGGGGGCCGTCGGTGACGGCAGCAGCCGCGGGGGCGCGGCGATCGTTTTCGGTCACCGCCGCCCCTCAACTGCCCTATAACTGAACAGATGTGATGCCTCCGGTCTGGCACGATGGCGCCTGCTGCTGCTGCTCCGCCGCCCCCGCCGCCAGCCGCTCCGCCGACCCCCTTCCGGAGGCCCCGCGCCATGCCGCTCCTCGAACCGACGCTCCGGCAGGACGGGCCGACCCTCACGGGCGGTGCCGCGCCGGTCGTCGAGCCCGCCACCGGCCGTACCCTCGCCAGCCTCGACCTGGCCGCCCCCGCCGACGTCGCGGTGGCAGCCGTACGGGCCGGAGCCGCCCAGCGGGACTGGGCCCGGGCGCCCCACACCGAGCGCGCCGCCGTCCTGCGCCGGGCCGGGGACCTGTTCACCGCCCATGCCGCGGAGCTGCGCGATTGGCTGGTCCGCGAGTCCGGCTCCATACCCGGCAAGGCGGACTTCGAACTGCACGTCGCCGCCCAGGAGTGCTACGAGGCGGCGGCCCTGGCCTCCCGGCCCGCCGGACAGGTGCTGCCGAGCGAGGCGCCCCGGCTCTCCTTCACCCGCCGGGTCCCCGCCGGGGTGGTCGGGGTGATCGCCCCGTTCAACGCCCCGCTGATCCTGTCGATCCGCTCCGTCGCCCCGGCGCTCGCCCTCGGCAACGCGGTCCTGCTCAAGCCGGACCACCGGACCGCCGTGTGCGGCGGCCTCGCGCTCGCCGCAGTGTTCGCCGGGGCCGGTCTGCCCACGGGGCTCCTCCAGGTGCTGCCCGGCGGCGCCGACACCGGGGCCGCGGTGGTCGCCGACCCGCTGGTGAGGGTGGTGTCGTTCACCGGGTCGACGGCCTCCGGTCGGGCCGTCGGCGAACTGGGCGGCCGTCACCTCAAGAGGCTTCACCTGGAGTTGGGCGGGAACTCCGCCCTCGTCGTCCTCCGTGACGCCGATGTCGAGGCCGCCGTCGCCCAGGCCTCCTGGGGGTCGTTCTTCCACCAGGGCCAGATCTGCATGACCACGGGCCGCCACCTCGTCCACGCCTCCCTGTACGACGAGTACGTCGAACGCCTCGCCGAACGCGCCGAGTCGCTGGCGGTGGGGGACCCGTACCGCGAGCAGGTGCACCTGGGACCGCTGATCGACCGCACCCAGCTCGACCGGGTCCATGCGCTGGTGGAGGCCAGTGCCGAGCAGGGCGCCAAGCTCGTGGCCGGCGGCACGCACGAGGGGCCGTTCTACCGGCCGACCGTGCTGGCCGGGGTCGGCGACGACACGCCCGCCTACGCGGAGGAGGTCTTCGGGCCCGTGGCGCCCGTACGGCCCTTCGCCACGGAGGACGAGGCGGTGGCGCTGGCGTCGGCCGGCCCGTACGGCCTGTCCCTCGGCATCGTCACCCGGGACGCGGCGCGCGGGTTGGAGCTCGCCGGGCGGATCCCGACCGGGATCGCCCACGTCAACGACCAGACGGTGAACGACGAGGCCGTGGCTCCCTTCGGAGGGGTGGCCGCCTCCGGCACGGGGATCCGGTTCGGCGGGGAAGCGAACCTGGACGCGTTCACCGAGCTGCGCTGGACCACGCTCCGGTCCGGTCCCGCCCCGCACCCGTTCTAGCCCGGCGGACCGTCGGCCCCCGACCGACGGACGGGACCGCCACAGGAAGTACGGTCCCCGGATCCGGAACGCGCCGGGCGGGCCGTTCGTTCAAGGACCGTACGAGGCAATGAGGAGGTCTGGAAACGTGGCTACCGTCGAGCTCACCAAAGAGAACTTCGACCGAACGGTCAGCGAGAACCCGTTCGTGCTGATCGACTTCTGGGCGGGCTGGTGCCGGCCCTGCCTGCAGTTCGCCCCGGTGTACGAGAAGGCCTCCGAGGCCAACCCCGACCTCCTGTTCGCCAAGGTGGACACCGAGGCCCAGCCGGAGCTGGCCGCCGCCTTCCAGATCACCTCCATCCCGACCCTGATGATCGTCCGGGACCGCGTGGCCGTCTTCGCCCAGCCCGGCGCGCTGCCCGAGCCGGCCCTGGCGGACCTCATCGGCCAGGCCCGCACCCTCGACATGGACGAAGTCCGCGCGAAGATCGCCGCCGCGCAGCAGGACCGCGGCTAGTGTGACGGGGACCGGCGGGGGCTGACCCCGTCCCCGACACCCCCTGGAAGGCGCGCATGTCGGAAGCGGTGGAGTACGACGTCGTGGTCCTCGGCGGCGGACCGGCCGGCGAGAACGTCGTGGACCGGACCCGTGCCGCCGGTCTCAGCACCGCCCTGGTCGAGGCCGAACTCATCGGCGGCGAGTGCTCGTACTGGGCCTGCATCCCCAGCAAGGCGCTGCTGCGCCCCGCGCTGGCCAGGGCGGACGCCCGCCGGGTCCCCGGCCTGGCGGGCGCCGTCACGGGCGCCCTCGACGCGCAGGCGGTCTTCGCGCACCGCGACTACTGGACCGGGAACTGGAAGGACGGCGGCCAGGTCGCCTGGCTCGACTCGATCGGCGCCCACACCTACCGGGGACACGGCCGGCTCGCCGGCCCCCGGAAGGTCGCCGTGGAGGGCGCCGAGGGCGAGCACCGCGTCCTCACCGCCCGGCAGGCGGTCGTCGTCGCCACCGGCAGCCGCGCCGTGATCCCGCCGCTGCCGGGGATCGCCGGGGCGCGGCCGTGGACCAGCCGCGAGGCCACCTCCGCCCAGCACGTGCCGGGCCGGCTGGTGATCGTCGGCGGCTCGGTGGTGGCCGCCGAGATGGCGACGGCCTGGCAGGCGCTCGGCGCCCGTGTCACCGTCCTCGTCCGCGGCTCCCGGTTGCTGCCGCGGATGGAGCCCTTCGCCGGGGAGCTGGTCGCGGAAGCGCTGCGCGGAGCCGGAGCGGAGGTCCGTACGGGCGTCGTGGCGGAGGCGGTGGTCCGGGACGGGCCGTCCGGCCCGGTCCGGGTGGTGCTGGAGGGCGGCGAGATCGTGGAGGGCAACGAGCTGCTGATGGCGACCGGCCGCGCGCCGCGGACCGACGACATCGGGCTGGACACCGTCGGGCTGGCCCCGGGTGAGTGGATCGACGTCGACGAGAGCTGCCGCGTGCCGGGGCACGACTGGCTGTACGCGGTCGGCGACGTCAACCACCGCGCCCTCCTCACCCACCAGGGCAAGTACCAGGCCCGGATCGCGGGCGCAGCGATCGCCGCCCGGGCGGCCGGCACCGCCGCCGGTGCCGCCCCCGGTGCCGCCGAGCCCGAAACCGGCCCCTGGGGCGCGCACGCGGCGACCGCCGACCGGCGGGCCCTTCCGCAGGCGGTGTTCACCGACCCCGAGGCGGCCGCGGTGGGCCTCACCCTGGCCGAGGCCGAACGGGCCGGTCACCGCGTCCGCGCCGTGGACCACGACCTCGGCAAGGTGTCGGGCGCCGGCCTGTACGCCGACGGCTACCGCGGGCGCGCCCGGATGGTCGTCGACCTGGACCGGGAGGTGCTGCTGGGCGCCACCTTCGTCGGACCGGGCGCGGCCGAGCTGCTGCACGCGGCCACGATCGCGGTTGCCGCGGAGGTCCCGGTCGACCGGCTGTGGCATGCGGTTCCCGCGTTCCCGACGATCAGCGAAGTGTGGCTGAGGCTGCTGGAGGCCTACCGGGGATAGCCCCGTGCCCCGGCCCACCCCTGCCCCCGATCCCGCCCGCCGGGCTCCGGCAGCCCCGCCGCCCCGGTGCTCCTCCCGGCCGCGCCGCGCCTCCGGCTCCGTACGCGCGGCAGGCCCGCCCGCCCCGGAACGCCACGGGGTGGGCGGGCCTGCTCGTGCGCTGCGCGGGTCGGGCCGGGCTCAGGGGCCGACGGTGATCTGCTGCGCCGGGTCGGTGGTGTCGGTGACCTTGTAGACGGCGTTGAACGTGGACGTGGTCGCGCTCGTCGGGCAGCCGAACCCGCCCGTGACGGCCACCGGCACGGTCGCGCCCGTGAAGGTCAGGCTCGGCGGGGCGCCGTTGACCCAGGTCCCCGAGACGTTCGCCGGGCCGGAGGGCGCGGCGGTCACCGTGCAGTTGGCCAGGCCGCTCGTTTGCAGGACGAGCCCGCCGGCGGGGACCGTCATGGTGGCGGTGATGGGGGATCCGTCCTGCATCGACACCGACCAGGAACCGCTGGTCGTGACCGTCGGGGTCACGCCCGGCAGGCTGGCGGTGCACGAGCTGTACGTCGGCGGGGTGATCGGGGAGGAGACCGGCCCGGCCGGGTTCTGGTTGCCGGGGGCTGCCGGGACGGTGCCGGTGGCGACGGAGACCGCACAGGTCACCGTGACCGCGCCGGCCTTGAGGGTGGCCTTCCCGCTGAGGGTGGCCTTGAAGGAGTGGCCGGCCGGGGTGACGGTCGTCGAGCCGGCGGCCGGCCGGGGCACGGCGGTGGCGGTGGCCGAGGCCACCGACAGCACTCCGGCGGCTGCCATCCCGAGGGCGAGCGCGGTGCGCTTTCGGCTCATGGCTGTGCTCCTTGGGGATCGTGGTGCGGGGTGGGGGTGGGGGTCGGGGTGCGAGTGGGAGCGGGATCGCGAGCGGGAGGGGACGGAGCGGGCGCCTGCGGGGCCGTGGGGGAACCCTCCGCGGGCGTGGCGGCGGCGCGCGGGGCGGCGTACGGCTGCCAGGCGAACATCAGGCCGCCGCCGAGGATCCCGAGCAGGGTGCCGATCAGGAAGCCGCCGAGGTTGGACAGCACCAGCGCGGCGGTCGCGATGAGCGTGGTCAGGACCCCGGCGAGGCCGCGCTGGGCGGGGGCGAACCAGGCGGTGAGGCCGAGTACGATCAGGACGAGCCCCATGAGGACCGACGGGAGGCCCGCCACGCCCTGCTGGAGCATGACCTTCAGCGGTGCCAGCGGCAGGACGCATATCTCGGCCCCGGCGAGGACGGCGAAGAGCCCGCCCCAGAACGGCCTGGTACGCCGCCACCGCCGCCAGCGGCTCAGAAGCATTCCTTCTTGCCCTTGCTGATGTTCATGCTCAGGCCGGAGAGCTTGAAGGTGCCCGCGTTGGTCGCCCACGCGGTTTGTTGGAGGTCGGTGATGCTGACGGTGTCCGCCTGCTGGGCGAACAGGTCCTGCATGCCCACGGCTTCCGCCGGGCCCTTGTCGAGGGTGGAGGCGTCGCGGCCGATCTCGATGTTGGTGAAGACGGCGTTGCCGGAGAGCTGGGTGGCGTCGACGAAGAGGTTGCTCGCCTCGACCGGGGCCTTCTTGCCGGCGGTGAGGTTGAGGGAGATGTCACCGACGAGGGGGAGCGAGGTGACCACCGACTGGCACAGGTTGTTGAGCCGGGCTTCCTTGATGGCGGTGACCGCCACCGGGATGAGCTCCTGACGGGCGTTGACGTCGATGCTGCCGTACTGGGCGAAGCCCTCGCCCTCCAGGCTCGACGCAGAGACCTTGAACTGCTGCCCCGAGACGGCGAAGGACGCGGCGAGCACGCCTTGTGCGAGGGCGATGCCGAGGCCGGCGGTCACGGCGACGGCGGGGACGGTCAGGACGGCGAAGCGACGCCAGCGGACCCGTCCGGCCCCCTCGTCGGCGGCGGACGCGTCTCTGCCGGGCGGGTCGGACACGTCCGGTAAGTGCGGGGAATCGGTCATGGGATCGTCCCTTATTTTCGGCTGTGCACCGTTGTTACCGACGAGTTGAATGTAAGAGTGCCAATGGGGGTTGGCAAGGTTGCTCGGGCGTACCGTTTCGGCCGAGTCCTACTCGTCGGTCCTGCCCCGTCTACCGCTCCGACCCCAGGAGTTCGGCGACCTCGGCCTCCACCCTCCGGGCCATCGCCCGGGCGAACTCCGCGGCCACGACCTCGCCGGCGACCGGACGCAGGGCCGACGCCGCCTCGCTGATGTGATCCAGCTGCGCGGCCGAAAGGTGCTCCAGCCCGTCCGGTCCGATCACGTGCCGCCGGAACAGCCCGACGAACCGGTCCGCGAGCGCCGCCGCCTGCATCTGGACGAGGTCCCCCGCGTCCAGGATCTCCGTGAGCGGCACGCCCTGCCGCACCAGCGTGAGCGTCGCCTCCAGCAACCGCCGGCTCCGGTGGGTGACCAGGTCCCCGTCGATGCGTACGTACCCCAGCCGGGCCGCCCGCCGGGTGTCCTCGGCGGTCGCCGCCGGCCCGAACAGCTCGGCCAGCTCCGCCAGGGTCATGGTGACCGGCTCCTCCTGCACCCAGTCCCGGGTCATCGCCCGCTCCAGGCCGAGCAGTTGGGACAGGCCCCCGCCCTCCTCCCACGCGTGCAGCAGTTCACCGATGCCGTTGACGGTGTAGCCGCGCCCGAGCAGGTCGCTGATCAGGCGCAGCCGGGTCAGGTGGTCCTCGGAGTACCAGGCGATCCGGCCCTCCCGGCGCGGCGGCGGCAGCAGCCCGCGCTCCTGGTAGTAGCGCAGGTTGCGCACCTTGACGCCGGCCGCCTGCGCCAGCTCCTCGCGGCGGTAGCGCCCCGCGCCGCCGCCGTCCGCGTCCCCACCGTCCACGTCGTCCCGCACCAGGCTGTTCACGCGGCCGAGTGTAGGACGTACTGGCTGGTCACATGGGCCGCGGACGCTTCTCCCGCTTCACGGCCCGCAGGACCACGAACCGCGGTTCGCTCGCGGCGACTTCGCTGTTGCCGAAGAGGCGGCGCAGGTGCGTGTGGTAGCCGAGGTGGCGGTTGGCGACGACCCACAGCTCGCCGCCCGGCCGCAGCGCCCGCCGCGACTGCGCGAACATCCGCAGCGCCGTCGCGTCCGTGGTGGCCTGGTGGGAGTGGAACGGCGGGTTGCACAGGACGAGGTCCACCGACCCGGCGGGGAGCATCGACAGCCCGTCGCCGACGTGGAACTCGGCCCGGTCGCGGCGGCCGTGCCGGACGTTCGCCCCGTACGTGGCCCGGGCGGAGGCCACCGCCTGGTACGACTCGTCCGCGAAGACGAGCTCCGCGTCGGGGTCCGCGACCGCGACCGCCGTACCGACGATGCCGTTGCCGCAGCCCAGGTCGACGACGCGGGCGCCGTCCGTGTTCGTCGGGATGCTCTGCAGGAAGAACCGGGTGCCGACGTCGAGGCGGTCCGCGCAGAAGATCCCCGCGTGGTTGACGGCGGTCAGGCCCGCCCCCGAACCGGCGTCCCGGTCCAGCGTGTACGTCAGCGGCCAGCCGCCACCGCCCGGCGCGCCGGCGGACGCGGCCACTGCCGCCGCCGCTGCCGCGATGACCGCGGGATCCGGGGTGCAGAAGATCAGCCGGGCCTTCTTCTCGGCGAGGGAGGTCCTGGTCGGACCGAGGATCCGCTCGAACAGGTTCAGCGTGGAGGTGTGGATCTCCTTGACCATGCCCGTGCCGACCACGACCGTGCCGGCGTGGACGTGCGGGGCCAGCCGCTGCAACTGGTCCTCCAGCAGCGCCAGGCTCTTGGGCACCCGCACGAGCAGGACGTCGATCCTCTGCGGCGGCGCGTCCTGGGTGGTCAGCAGCGTCACCGCGCCCTCGGTGGCCCCGGCACGCGCCAGGTTGGCCTCGGTGGCGGCGCGGGTCAGGGCGGAGTCGGTGATCTGCGTCGGCCGGTACGCGGCGAGCGCCGTGGTCAGCGCCCCCCAGCGGTCCCCGAGCACCGTGATCTGCCCGGCGCCGGCCAGGTCCACCGGGCCGCGTCCGCCCGTACCGGACTCCAGGTGGCGCAGCAGGTACTCGTCGGCGGCGTCCCAGGCCCGCAGGCGGTCGCGCGGGTCGGCGGGGAAGCGGGTGAGCTCGTAGGAGCCGAAGGGCGTGGTCAGACGGTTCATCGTGCCCCCAGGCTAACCGAGCCGACCGCCCGCCCCGCACGGCCCACGGCGGGACGCGGGGCGGGAACCGGCGCGGGAGGCGGGCCGGGCGTGTCGGCGTGCCGGACTACTCGGGGAACTCGCCGGCCATGGCCGCGGCGAGCCGCAGGTACGGCGCCGCCTCGGCCGAACGGCCCAGGCGCTCCAGCGTCCGGCCGAGCATCAGCTGCGCGTAGTCCTCCACCGGCCAGCGTTCCAGGATCGCGCGGAGCTCCTGCTCGGCGCGCGAGAGCTGCGCGGAGTGGTAGTAGGCACGGGCCAGCAGCAGCCGCGGAGCCAGCTGCTCGGGGACCTCGGCCACCAGCGCGTGCAGGACCTGCGCGGCCGGCGCGTACTCCTTCGCGTCGAAGAAGAGCCGGGCGCGCGCCCAGCGCTCGTCCGCCGTTCCGTGCCCGTAGTACGTCGTCGGCGCGTCCATCGGGTTCCTTCCGCTGCTCCGGTGCTGCGTCCGCCCCCTCCAACACGTGACGGGAGCCGGGCATTCCACGGAACACGGCGACGACGACGGTACTAAGTTGGTCCGTATGAGCAATCTCGATCGCCAGCCCGCTCTCTCCGCCTGTGGCGGCCGCGGCTTCGTCGTCGCCGAACCCGTGCGCGAGCTCCTCAGCCCCCGCACGGTCAAGCTCGGGGAATCCAGCCAGGTCCGCCGACTCCTGCCGAACCTGGGCCGTCGCATGGTGGGCGCCTGGTGCTTCGTCGACCACTACGGCCCGGACGACATCGCGGGCGAACCCGGCATGCAGGTTGCACCCCACCCCCACACCGGCCTCCAGACGGTGAGCTGGCTCCACGAGGGCGAGGTGCTGCACCGCGACAGCGTGGGCAGCCTCCAGACGATCCGGCCGCGCGAGCTGGGCCTGATGACCTCCGGCCGGGGGATCAGCCACTCCGAAGAGAGCCCCCGCACGCACGGCCGGTTCCTGCACGGCGCCCAGCTGTGGGTGGCCCTCCCCGACGCCCACCGCCACGTCGAGCCGCACTTCCAGCACCACGCCGAGCTGCCGCACGTGACCGCCCCCGGCCTGAGCGCCACGGTGATCCTGGGCACCCTCGACACGGCGACCTCGCCCGGCGCGGCCTACACCCCGATCGTCGGCGCGGACATCACCCTGGCGGCGGGCGCCGAGGCCCGGCTTCCGCTGGAGCCGGACTTCGAGTACGCGGTCCTGTCGATGTCCGGCGAGGCCCACGTCGACGGCGTCCCGGTCCTCCCGGGCTCCATGCTCTACCTGGGCTGCGGCCGCAGCGAACTCCCGCTGCGCGCGGCCTCGGACGCAGGGCTGATGCTCCTGGGCGGCGAGCCGTTCGAGGAGGAGATCGTGATGTTCTGGAACTGGATCGGCCGCTCCCACGAGGAGATCGCCCAGGCCCGCGAGGACTGGATGAACGGGTCCCGTTTCGGTGAGGTAAAGGGCTACGACGGTGCTCCGCTTCCTGCCCCAGAGCTACCGCCAACGCATCTGAAGCCGCGGGGTCGGGTGCGCTGAACTGCCAGTTGTTCAGGGATTCGCTGGGTGCGGCACTCGCGCCCCGAGCCATCAAGCGGCGGTCTCGACAGCTTGTGTGGGTGCGGGATTCAGGATGCGAGCCTTGCCGCTGTTGCGGTTGACCAGCACGTACCAGGCGTTGGTGTCGACGGTCGCGGCACTGGCGGGCTGGGCACTGAAGAGGGTTGCCACGAGCAACAACGGCACCAGGGCGGCGACCAGGCGTTTCAAGCCGGCCGGTGGCCGATGGCGAATCCACATCAGAGGACCTGCTTTGGGAGGTTGGGGTGAAGCGACCCGGGGAGGGGGCGGGGGCGCGGAGCGGCCGCGGCGGGGACGGCTTCGTCAGACGGAGTGGGGGTTGCCGTAGTAGGCGTTCGGGCCGTGCTTGCGGGTGAAGTGTCGGTCCAGGACGTGCTGCGGGGGTTCGACCGTGCCCAGGGCGATGGTGTGGAGGGCCATCTCGGCCACCGCCTCGCAGATGATGGCGTGCTCCAGGGAGGTGGTGGCGTCGGTGCCCCAGGTGAAGGGGCCGTGGTGGGCGACGAGGGCACCGGGGACTTCCTCGGCCCGGGTGTCGTCACGGCCCAGCAGGTCCACGATGACCTGGCCGGTGTTGTACTCGTAGTCCGTGGCGCACTGCTGCGGGGTGAGGGGAGCGGTGACGGGGACGGGACCGTTGAAGGTGTCCGCGTGGGTGGTGCCGAGCACCGGTATCGGGCGCCGGGCCTGGGCGAAGGCGACGGCGTGGGTGGAGTGCGTGTGGGTCACGCCTCCGATGGAGGGGAAGGCGAGGTAGAGGCTGCGGTGCGTCTCGGTGTCGGTAGACGGGCGCAAACGGCCTTCGACGACGCTCCCGTCGGACAGGGAGACGACGACCAGGTCCTCCTCGCTCAGTACGTCGTAGGCCACCCCCGAGGGCTTGATGACGAAGACGCCGGCCTGTCGGTCCACACCGCTCACGTTGCCCCAGGTGAGGGTGGCCAGGCCGGCTCGGGGGATGCGGAGGTTGGCCTCCAGTACCTCTCGGCGCAGTTCCCTGGAAACGGCGGTGCTCACGGTGGGCTCCGTCCTGGTGCGAGTGGAGGTGGGCACGGCGCTCTGCAGGGCAGGGGCGGGGGCGGTGGGGTGGGTGCTCACAGGCTCTGGGCCAGACGGTGGTACGCCTGGTTCCAGCGCAGCTCGCGCGTGAAGCGCCCGATGGTGGTGTCTTCGTCGATGACGGCGAGTTCGGTACGGAGCATCTCGGCGAGGTCTTCGAGCTCCTCGCCGCCGAGAGCGGTGGTCAGGACGGTGTGGTGCGGTGCTCCGGCCGTCAGCCAGGCTTCGGTGGAAGTGCGCAGGTCGGGGCGGGGGTGCCAGACGGCTCGTGCGACGGGGAGCTGGGGCAGCGGCTCGGGCGGGGCGACGACGTCGACGTGGTTGGCGACGAGGCGGAACCTGTCGCCCATGTCCGCGAGACCGACGACGACGGCCGGACCCGGATCCGCGTCGAAGACGAGACGGACCGGGTCTTCGCGTCCTCCGATACCGAGCGGATGGATCTCGCAAGCGGGCACTACTGTCGTGAGGGAGGGGCACACTTCGAGCATGTGGGCGCCGAGGACGAGCTCCTGGCCGGCCGTGAGGTCGTAGGTGTAGTCCTCCATGAAGGAAGTGCCGCCGGGCAGGCCGTGGGCCATCGTCTTCAGGGTGCGCAGCAGGGTGGCGGTCTTCCAGTCGCCTTCGCCGCCGAAACCGTAGCCGTCGGCCATCAGGCGCTGCACGGCGAGCCCCGGAAGCTGGCGCAGGCCGCCGAGATCCTGGAAGTTGGTGGTGAAGGCGCGGAACCCGCCCTCCGTGAGGAAGGCGCGCAGACCGGCTTCGATACGGGCGGCGTAGCGGAGGGAGGCGTGGCGCTCGCCGCCCGGCCGCAGCTCGGGTGCGAGGGCGTAGAGGTCCTCGTACTCCTTGACGAGGGCGGCAATGGTGTCTTCGGGGGCAGCGTCGACCGCCGCGACGAGGTCGTTGACGCCGTAGGTGTTGACCGAGACCCCGAACCGCAGTTGCGCCTCGACCTTGTCGCCTTCGGTGACGGCGACGTCCCGCATGTTGTCGCCGAAGCGGGCGAGTTTGAGGGTGGTCAGTTCGGAGCGGCCGACGGCGGCGCGGGCCCATCCGGCGATGCGGTCGACGACGTCGGGGGCGGAGACGTGGCCGGCCACGGTCTTGCGCGGTACACCGAGGCGGGTCTGGACGAAGCCGAACTCGCGGTCGCCGTGGGCGGCCTGGTTCAGGTTCATGAAGTCCATGTCGATGGTGGACCAGGGCAGTTGGCGGTTGGCCTGGGTGTGCAGGTGCAGCAGGGGCTTGCTCAGGGCGTCGAGGCCGGCGATCCACATCTTGGCAGGGGAGAAGGTGTGCATCCAGGCGATCAGGCCGATGCACCGGTCGTCGGCGTTGGCCTCCAGGCAGACTGCGCGGATGGCGGCCGCGTCGGTGAGGACGGGTTTCCATACGAGGCGGACGGCCATCTGGGGCCGGCGGCCGAGGACGTAGCAGATGGCGCGGGACTGGTCGGCGACCTGGGCGAGGGTGTCCTCGCCGTAGAGGGACTGACTGCCGGTGAGGAACCAGATCTCGCGGTCGGGCTGGGCGGGCGTCATGTCGGGTGTGCTCCTCGGAGGTGCTCGGGCGGAGAGGTGGGGCCGATGGAGGCGGGGGCGGGTGGTGCCCCGGTCAGCGGGCGGTGGCGTGGCGTGCGGTGTTGCGGATCCGGCGCAGGCGGTGCAGGAGGAGGTCCGCTCCGGTGCCGAAGTGGTCGTGCAGGGCGCGGTATGCGCTGTACAGCGCGTCGTAGGCGTCCGCCCGTGCGGCGTCGGGGACGTAGGCGTGGCGCTGGACGCCTCCCATGGCGGAGGCGGCGGAGCGGACGTCGGGGTAGGCGCCCGCGGCGACGGCGGCGTGAAGGGCCGAGCCGAGCGCCGGCCCCTGGTCGGATGTGCCGAGGGAGACGGGGCGGCGGAGCACGTCGGCGTGGATCTGCATGAGCAGTGCGTTCTTCTTCAGGCCGCCGGTGACGATGAACTCCTCGACGGGGATCCCGGCGCCCTCGAAGTTCTCGACGATCATCCGGGTGCCGTAGGCGGTGGACTCGAGCAGGGCCCGGTAGACGTCTTCGGGCCGGGTGTCGAGGGTGAGGCCGGCGATGACTCCGGAGAGGTGGTGGTCGACCAGGGGGGAGCGGTTGCCGTTCATCCAGTCCAGGGCGACCAGACCGTGCGCGCCGACCGGGCCGGCCGCGGCCTTGCGGGTCAGGAGCTGGTGGAGGTCCTCGCCGGATGCCGCCGCCTCGGCGCGGTAGTGGCCCGGGACGCCCTGCCGGAGCCACCAGGCGAAGATGTCACCGACCGCGCTCTGGCCGGCCTCGTAGCCGTAGGCGCCCTCGACGACGCCGCCGTCGACGACCCCGCAGATGCCGGGGACCTCGGCGAGGACGGCGCCGTTGAGGATGTGGCAGGTGGAGGTGCCCATGATGGCGAGCATCCGCCCGTTCTCGACGGCGCCGGCCGCGGGCGCGGCCACGTGGGCGTCGACGTTGCCGGCGGCGACGGCTATGCCCTCGGGGAGGCCGGTCCAGCGCGCGGCCCGCCCGCTCAGTGCGCCGACGCGGGAGCCCAGTGGTGACAGTGGGTGCTCCAGGCGCGTGGCGGGGAAGTCGGCGAAGTCCGGGTGCAGCCGGGCCAGGAAGTCGGGCGAGGGGTAGGAGCCGTCCTGGTGGATGCCCTTGTAGCCGGCGGTACAGGTGTTGCGGGACTCGGTGCCGGTCAGCTGCCAGACGATCCAGTCGGCCGCCTCGATCCAGCGGGCGCAGGCCGCGTAGACGGCGGGATCGTCCTCCAGGACCTGCAAGGCCTTCGCATACTGCCACTCGGAGGAAATCTTGCCGCCGTACCGTGTGATCCACTTCTCGCCGTGGGCGTGGGCGAGGGCGTTGATGCGGTCGGCCTGTCCCTGGGCGGCGTGGTGCTTCCACAGTTTGGGCCAGGCGTGCGGGCGGTCGGCCCACTCGGGGATCAGGGCGAGCGGGGTGCCGTCCGGGGCGGTCGGCAGGACCGTGCAGGCGGTGAAGTCGGTGGCGATGCCGATGACGCGGTCGGGGTCGATGGCGGCGTCGGCGACCGCCGCGGGAACGGCGGTACGCAGGACGTCGCGCCAGTCCTCCGGGTGCTGCAGGGCCCAGTCGGGGAGCAGGGGGACGCCGGTGGAGGGAAGGCGGTCCTCGATGACGGCGTGACGGTACTCGTGGACCGACGAACCGAGTTCGGCGCCGTCCCGGACCCTGACCACGACGGCGCGCCCGGAGAGGGTGCCGAAGTCGACACCGATGGTGCAGGCCTCGGGATGATGACGGGTTGCGGGGACGGAAGGCACGTGTGGGGTCACGATGCGGTCTCTCTCGTCATGAGCAGCGGTCGGAGAAGCCCTCTGATTGTTAACGCTCACAATTCTGTTGGACAAGAGCTGTGGGCAGTTCAGTCGAGCATCGGGCAAGGAATGGGGCCTTGGTGTGCGCGCACTTGGTGCCGTGGCCGGAGGGGTGTGCCGGCAGCCCGCGGCGTCCGGTGCGGCGTCGGCGCCGGCACCGACGTCGGCGGAGCGGCGGCCGTGCGCCGCCAGACGCCGAACGGCCGGCAGGAGACCCGCCACCGGCGGTCGGAAGGCGGTGGCAAGAGCCGCCCGGTGCGTCAGTCGTCGCCTGAAGGGCGCGTGCTCGCGCGCATGATGAGCTGCGGTTCCACGAGGAGGTGCTCGGCCTTCCGGGCGCGCCCCTCGATGTGGTCGACGAGGAGTCCGATGCTCCGGCGCCCGATGGCCGCGAAGTCCTGGCGGACCGTGGTCAGGGGCGGAGGGAAGTACTCGGCTTCGGGGATGTCGTCGAAGCCGGCGACGGCCACCTGTCCGGGAGTGCGGATCCCCGCCTCGCGTAGCGCCCGCAGGACGCCGAGGGCCATCTGGTCGTTGGCGACGAAGACGGCGGTGACCGGTGTCGCTCCCCGACGGGCCAGGGCGAGCCCGGCGAGTTCCTGTCCCGCCCGGTATCCGGACAGCGGGCTCCAGTCCCCCGTCAGTACGCGCGGAGGTCTGATGCCGCTCTCCTGCAGGACCGCGCGCCATCCGGCGGTGCGGGCCTCGCTCTCCAACCAGTCGTCGGGACCCGCCACGTGCCAGACGGTGCTGTGCCCGGCGGCGAGCAGGTGCTCCGTGACCATGCGGGCCCCGAGCTCCTGGTCGAGGGAGACGCCGGGCAGGTCGAGCTGATGACCGCCCTCCACGGTGACCACGGGGAAGGGCGCGTCCAGTTCGGCGAGCGCCTGGACGTGCGAGCGCTGCGGGGTGATGGCGACCACACCCTCCACGCCCCAGGACGCGAGGTGGTCGATGGCGCCCTTGAGGCCCTGCCCCTCGCCGGTGCGCAGGCTGACGGTGGAAACCAGGTAGCCCTGCTCCCGGGCCGCCTCCTGCAGGCCGGTCAGGGTGCTTGCGGGTCCGTACAGGGCGGTGTTGACGGCGATGACGCCCAGCGTCCTCGTCCTGCGCGTCACCAGGGCGCGTGCGGCGGAGTTGCGGCGGTATCCCAGCCGCTCGATGGCCCGGGTGACCTGTTCCCGGGTGGCCGCGCGTACGTTGGGGTGGCCGCTCAGCACCCGGGAGACGGTCTGGTGGGAGACCCCCGCCTCGCGCGCGACGTCGGCCATCGTCGGCGGGCGGACGTCTTCCGCGGGATGCGCCACGTTCGCCTCCCTTCTCCCTGCTCACGGCTGTACATCGATGCGAGAGAACCTTAGCGCCTTTCGCATCACGCCATTGTGAACGCTAACAATCCAGCTCGGCCAGGGCGTCGACGCCCTGGCCACCCCGCCGGAACAGTGCTGACCCGATGGGGCGAGGACTCACTTCTGGTCGGGGTGAGCACCGTCCGGCAGCAGGCCGTCGAGGGCCTGGTGCTGCTCGCGGCGGTCGGCTTGGACGTGTGGAAGAAGCACGGGGGAGGAGCTGACACGCTAAGGCGCCGGGCGGGATCCGCCGAAGAGCCGTTGGAGGAGGATGAAGACGAACAGCAGGCCGCCGATGACGATGCGCGTCCACCACGAGCTGAGCGTGCCCTGGAAGCTGATGATGGTCTGGATCAGACCGAGGACCGTCACGCCCAGGGCGGTGCCGAGGACGAACCCGGAGCCGCCGGTCAGCAGCGTCCCTCCGATGACCACGGCCGCGATGGCGTCGAGTTCCATGCCGATGGCGTGCAGGGCATAGCCGGACAGCATGTAGAAGGTCAGCAGCAGACCGCCGAGGGCGGAGCACAGGCCGCTCACGGCGTACACCGCGATCTTGGTGCGTCCCACGGGCAGGCCCATGAGACGGGCCGAGGACTCGTTGCCGCCAATGGCGTACACGGTGCGGCCGAAGCGGGTGTGGTGGAGGACGACGAAGGCGAGCGCGAGCACGACCAGGGCGATGACCACGGCTGGTGAGACGAACAGTCCCCCCGGCAGGAGCACCCGAGTCTGGGCGATCCGCGTGGTCGACGGGTCGGTGAGGGAGATGGACTCGGTGCTGATCGTGTAGCAGAGGCCGCGGGCGAGGAACATGCCCGCGAGGGTGACGATGAAGGGCTGGATCTCGAAGGTGTGGATCACCCAGCCCATCAGTGCGCCGCCTCCTGCTCCCACCAGCAGGACCAGCGGCACCGCCAGGGCGAGCGGCGCGCCGTGCTGTTCGACGAGCCAGGCCGTCAGCATGGTCGACAAGGCCACCATGGAGCCGACCGAGAGGTCGATTCCGCCGGTGAGGATGACGAACGTCGTGCCGATCGCCACCACGAGTAGGAAGCCGTTGTCGATCAGGACGTTGAGCAGGACCTGCCCGGAGAAGAAGCCCTCGTAGTGCACGGAGCCGATCGAGAACATGGCGATCAGCAGAGCGGCGGTGACCATGAGCGGCAGACGGGCGGCATGCCGCACCGGGAACCGCTGGAGCGGCCTGGTGAAGGAGCTGAGGGTGGTGCTCACGGGTGGACCTCCTGCTGGCGGACTCCTGCGTCGCCGACCGCGGGGGCCGAGGCGGTGGGGCGGCGACGGCGTGGGAGTCGCGCGCGGAACGCGGGCGACTGGACGAGACACACGACGATGACGACCAGGGCCTTGAAGACGAGGGTGGTCTCCGGCGGTACGCCGAGGGTGTAGATCGTGGTCGAGAGGGTCTGGATGATCAGCGCGCCCAGGACCGTCCCGCCGAGGGAGAAGCGGCCGCCGGTGAGGGCCGTGCCGCCGATGACCACGGCGAGGATCGCGTCCAGCTCGATCCACAGGCCCGCGTTGTTGCCGTCGGCGCTGGACACGTTGGAGCTGATCATCAGACCGGCCACCGCGGCGCACACGGCACTGACGACGTAGACCGTGACCAGAAGGCCGGCCGCCCTGACGCCCACGAGTCGGCTCGCGACCGGATTGCCGCCCACCGACTCGATGAGCATGCCGAGCGCGGTCCGCCGGACGACGAGGGAGGTGACGGCGACGACGGCCGCGGCCAGCAGGACGGCGAAGGGGAAGGTGAGCCAGTAGCCGCCGCCGATCATCTTGTAGGTGCTGCTGGACACGCTGATGATCTGGCCGTCGGTGATCAGCTGGGCCACGCCGCGCCCGGCGACCATGAGCACGAGCGTGGCGACGATGGGTTGGACGCCCAGCCGGGCGACGAGGAAGCCGTTCAGCAGTCCGATGGCGGCGGCCACGCCGACCGCCACCGTGATCGCCGACATGACGGTGGGCAGATTTCCGGGGTTCTTCGCGTTGGCGATGTGCTCGCATGCGAGGGCGCCGGCGATGGCGACGGTTGAGCCGACCGAGAGGTCGATGCCCCGGGTGGCGATGACCAGCGTCATGCCGAGCGACACCAGGATCAGAGGAGCGCCGAACTGGAGGATGTCGATCAGGCTGCCGTACAGGTGTCCGTTCTGGACGCGGACGGCGAAGAAGTCATGGGTGAACGCGACGTTCCCGAGCAGCAGGGCGGCCAGGAAGGTGGCGGGCCAGAACAGGCGGTGCCCGGTGAGCTGCCGGGCGACAGGCGCCCGGGCCGGACGTCCCCCGGTGCCCGTGTCGTCAGATGGTGTCATGAGGTGGCTCCGGTGGCGATGGTGCCCAGGATCCGGTCGGGCGTCAGGGCCGGGTCGTTGAGGAGGGTGGCGACGAGTCGGTGGTCGCGCAGGACACCCACGCGGTGGCTCAGCCGTAGTACTTCCTCGATTTCGGCGGAGATGAAGACAACTGCAGTGCCTTCCGTGGCCAGGCGGGTGACCAGCTTCTGGATCTCCGTCTTGGCGCCGATGTCGATGCCCCGGGTGGGTTCGTCCAGGATCAGCAGCTCGGGGTCGGTGAGGAGCCACCGGGCGAGCAGGACCTTCTGCTGGTTGCCGCCGCTGAGATTGCGGACCTGGACCTCGGGGTTGGCCGGGCGGATGTCGAGAACCTCGGTCCACCGGGCGGCGATCTCGTCCTGGCGAGCGCGCGAGAGGGGCTTGGTCCAGCCACGGGCGGCCTGAAGGGCGAGCACGATGTTCTCACGGACCGTGAGCTCGGCGATCAGGCCCTCTTCCTTGCGGTTCTCCGAACAGAAGGCGATCCTGCGGGCGATCGCGGCCCGCGGGGACCGCAGGTGGGCACGTTCGCCGTCGATCCGGAGCTCTCCTCCGTCGGCGTGGTCGGCCCCGAAGAGCAGCCTGGCTGCCTCGGTGCGTCCGGATCCGAGCAGTCCGGCCAGGCCGATGACCTCGCCGCGGTGGATGTCCAGGTCGTAGGGCTGGACGGCACCGGAGCGGGCGAGCCCGCGGGCGCTGAGGAAGGGGGTTTCCGCTGGAGCGGGGGCGGCGGTGCCGGTGCGGGAGGTCTCCGCGAGTTCGTCGAGGGTGCGGAGTTCGCTGCCGACCATGCGGTGGACGAGGGTGACGGGGGTCAGTTCGTCGATCCGGTACTCGCCTTCGAGGCGGCCGTTCCGCAGAACGGTCACCCGGTCGCACAGGTCGAAGACCTGGTCGAGGAAGTGGGTGACGAAGAGGATCGCGACGCCCCGGTCGCGCAGCCGGCGCACCAGGGTGAACAGCTGGGCGACCTCGTCCCGGTCGAGGCTGGAGGTGGGCTCGTCGAGGATGAGGACCTTGGCCTCGATGTCCACGGCTCTTACGATCGCCACCAGTTGCTGGACGGCGAGGGACTGCGCGCTCAGCGGCAGGCGGACGTCGAGGTCGAGTTCCAGTTCGGTGATGAGTCCTGCCGCGCGTTCGTGGAGGGCCGACCAGTGGATCAGTCCGAGGCGCCGGGGTTCACGGCCGATGAGGATGTTCTCGGCGACCGAGAGGTTGGGACACAGGTTCACCTCCTGGTAGACCGTGCTGATTCCGGCGTGCTGTGCGTCCGGTGGCGCGGTGAACCGCTGGGTGCTGCTGTCGACGGAGACGGTTCCCGCGTCGGGTGTGTGGACCCCGGTGAGTACCTTGATGAGGGTCGACTTGCCGGCGCCGTTCTCGCCCATCAGCGCGTGTACCTCGCCGGGGAAGAGGCGCAGGTCCACGCCGTCGAGGGCGAGGACGCCGGGGAAGGCCTTGCGGATGCCGTGGGCTTCCAGGACCGGCCGGTCGGTGCGGGTGGGTGTGCAGGGGGTGGGTGGGGCTGCCATCCGCCCTCCTCTCCTGAGGAAGGGGGCGGCGCGAGGGCCGCCCCCGGTCTGGTGCGGGCGGGGGGTCAGTACTGGCGGCCGGGCAGGGCTGCCGTGGCCTGGTCCTGGGTGAAGACGCCCTCCTTGACCTCGATCCGTCGCGGGACGCTCTCCCCCGCCGCGACCTTCTTGGCGAGTTCCATCAGCTGGTCGCCGAGGAGCGGGTTGCACTCGACCACCACGTTGATCTTCTTCTCCTGCATGGCGACGAAGGCGTCCTTGATGCCGTCGACGGAGATCACCTTGATGTCGGTGCCCGGCTTCTTGCCCGCCTCCTCGATGGCCTGGATGGCGCCCAGAGCCATGTCGTCGTTGTGGGCGTACAGGACGTCGATGTCCTTGTGGGACTTGAGGAAGGCTTGCATGACCTCCTTGCCCTTGGCGCGGGTGAAGTCCCCGGTCTGGGAGTCGACGACCTTGAACTTGGGGTCGCCCTTGATGGCGTCGGCGAAGCCCGCCTTGCGGTCGTTGGCGGGGGCGGAGCCGGTAGTGCCCTGGAGCTCGACGACGTTGACCGGCTCGGAGGTTCCCTGGTACTCCTTCACCAGCCACTTGCCGGCCTCCTGGCCCTCCTTGACGAAGTCCGAGCCGAGGAAGGTCCGGTAGAGGGAGGTGTCCTGCGAGTCGACGGCGCGGTCGGTGAGGATCACCGGGATGCCGGCGTTCTTGGCCTCCTTCAGGACGGTGTCCCAGCCGGATTCGACCACCGGCGAGAAGGCGATGACGTCCACCTTCTGCTGGATGAAGGTGCGGATCGCTTTGATCTGGTTCTCCTGCTTCTGCTGCGCGTCGGAGAACTTCAGGGTGACGCCGGCCTTCTCGGCCGCCTCGCGTACGGACTTGGTGTTGGCGGTGCGCCAGCCGCTCTCGGCTCCCACCTGGGCGAACCCGAGCACCAGCTTGCCGTCGGGGGAGCCTTTGCCGGCGCTGCCGGTGGGCGCGGGCTCGGTGGTGCAGGCGGTCAGCACACTGCCGGCCAGGGCGGTGGCGGCGATGATGCGGAGGGCTCTGTGGGCCATGTCGTGGATCCTCTCGGGACGTGCGTCGTACCAGGCGGAGCCCGTGGGGGCGATGGGTCCGGCGAAGGCAGCGGTGCGGAGCAGGGTTGAGACGGGGCGGAGGCAGAGTGAAGCGTCGGCCCCGGCGAGCGGTGGCCGACGAATGCGAGACATTGTGAGCGCTAACAGACTTGTAACTCAAGGGCTGTTGCGACCGTTACCCGTTCTTGATGAGCAGGGTGAACGGGGACGGACGGTGTAGGAGACTCCTGAACCGGCAGGCACTGAAAGGCGACGAAGCTGCCGGCTGCACAGGCGACCGGATCGGGGCTCCGGCCACGCGCGGTGCGGCGACCCGAGGGAAGGAGCCGGGGAAGTTGTGAGCGCTAACACCCAATTGCCGTGCATGACTCGTCGAGGACGGGTTGGGAGCGGCGCATCGCATGCACCGAGATCTCTGTCCGACTCGTCCCGCCCGTTTCTTCGGCGGCGGGGCCGCTGTACCGGGCCCTCCCCACCGGCAGGGCCCGGTCCTTCGCCCGAGGCGGGGGCTTTGGTCGCACACCTTTGCGGACGTTAGGGTCTGACGCCGTGATGAGGAGGGTGGGAATGGGGCTCATGGATGCGGACCACGCGGGGCTGGTCGTCGCGGCGCAGGCCGGGGATGACCGGGCGCGTGAAGAGCTGATCGCCGCCTACCTGCCGTTGATCTACAACATCGTCCGACGAGCGCTGAGCGCACATGCCGACGTCGACGACGTCGTCCAGGAAACGCTGTTGCGCGTGGTGCGCGATCTGCCTGCCTTGCGCGCCCCCGACAGCTTCCGCTCCTGGCTGGTGTCGATCACGCTCCGCCAGATACACACCCATTGGAACCGGCAACGCGCCTTCGCCGACCGGACCGCGGTCATCGACGAGGCACTCCACATACCGGATGCCGGCCCCGAACCCGAGGACGCGACGATCCTGCGGCTGCATGTGTCGGACGAGCGCCGTCAGATCGCGGAAGCCGGCCGGTGGCTCGACCCGGACCACCGGGTGCTGCTGTCGCTGTGGTGGCAGGAGCGCGCCGGTCTCCTGAACCGTGAGGACATGGCCGCCGCGACGGGCCTCACGGTCGCCCAC
Organism: Streptomyces sp. NPDC059851; assembly: GCF_042732005.1. Classification (NCBI taxonomy): domain Bacteria; kingdom Bacillati; phylum Actinomycetota; class Actinomycetes; order Kitasatosporales; family Streptomycetaceae; genus Streptomyces; species Streptomyces sp. NPDC059851. The sequence goes on from NZ_JBHWJJ010000064.1 coordinate 34,685, forward strand.
GTGGGAGTGCGCCTGCAACGCATGCGCGAGCAGTTGGACCTGAGCCGGACGATCGTCGCCGCGTTGGAGGCCCACCCGCGCTGCCCCCAGCTGGACGAGACCGTCGCCGGCTGGGACGGTCTGCCTGCATCAGTGTGGCGGAAGCGGATCGCGCGGCACACCCGCGACTGTCCGGTCTGCACGGCGACGACGAGCCGGGTCCCTGCTGAGCTACTGCTCCTCAGCCTCGCACCCCTGGCCGTCCCTGCCGGACTCATCGCCGCGCTGACCGCCAAGGGCCTGCTGTCGGGTTCGGCGGCGAGCGCCGCCGGGGCGGCCATGGCCCCCGTCGCCGTCGGCACGGCGACGGGGGGAGGCGGTCTGCACGGCGTGCTGACCGGCAAACTCCACGCGGTGACCGCTCATCCGCTGGCGAGCCTCGCCGCCGGCGCGGTGCTCGTCACCGGGGCCGCCACCTACGCAACCTGGCCGGAACCGGCGCACCGGGCGCCCGGCGTCAGCGCCGCTCCCGCGGTCGGCAATCCCACGCCGATCCCGTCGAGCACCCCCATGTCGACCGGATCGCCGTCGGCGAGTCCGTCCGCCGTCGCAGGCACGGTTCCGCTGGGTGCACAATCACTGGAGTCCGTGGACGAACCCGCCCTGTACCTGACGTATTCCGGCGACTTCGCGACGCTGGGCCGGGTCTCCACGTCCAGCAGCGCGCAGACACGGCAGCGAGTCACGTTCACGGTGGTCCAGGGGCTGGCGGACAAACGGTGCGTCACCTTCCGTGCTGCCGATGGCCGTTATCTGCGGCATCACTATCTGCGGCTGCGGCTGAGCACCGACGACGGCAGCGAACTGTTCCGCAAGGACGCCACCTTCTGTCCGCGGCCCGGGGCGGTCGCAGGGTCGGTGACCCTGCACTCCCACAACTACCCCGGATCGGTCATCCGCCACCGCGACGGCGGCATCTGGCTCGATGGCTCCGACGGCACTGGGGCCTTCGCCGGCCAGGCCTCCTTCGTCGTCCGCAAGGCCTGGTCTTGAGAACTGCTCCTTGAGCATTGCGGACCGGGCCGCGCAGTGACAGCCGGCGAGCCTGCACCCGGTTTCCAGCACTGCGCAGTTCACAACCCCGGCAGTGAGCCGAGTGCTGCGCCGCATCCGGCGTCAGTCCGCATGCATCGACGCGCGCCTCGTTGAACCAGCCTGAAAACCGAGCACGGCAACCGCCCACCCGTGCCGTTACAGACACCACTGCTGAGCAGGGCGGCCTCCCCTTTCACAGGGACGACCAGACCGCGGGGCGTGGCGTAACACTTTTTGCCTGCGAGATGCATCACGGGGCGATCGTCGGGGTGGCGCCACTTTTCTGTTACGCGGCCTCGGGTTAGGAAGCCTCCACTTCGTGGGGTGTCCTTCCCGCCGCTCACCATGCGTGCTGGCGGGGGAGGCCCCCACTTCCCCGTCGGCATATCCCCTGAAGAAAGCGCCCCCATGACGCGACATACCCGTGAACCCCGGGCGACCGGTACGCAGGATCGGCGCCACCTCCTGCACCGCACCCACCCCACGGCGGACCAGGCCGTAACGGCCGATGCACGCACGATCACGGAACCCAAGGCGACCCGAGACCCCCGAGGAGCATCATGAAGGGCCTGCACCGGCGCGGTCGGCGTCGCCGGACACTGACGATCGGACTGTCGGCCGCGGCGCTGGTGGCCGGCGTCATGACGCTCCTCCCCAGCTCCGCCGGAGCCGCAACACCCCTCGGCACGCAGGCGGCGCCCTCGGGCAGGTACTTCGGCACCGCTGTGGCCGCCGGCAGGCTCGGCGATGCGAAGTACGCCGCCATCCTGGACCGGGAGTTCAACATGATCACCCCGGAAAACGAGATGAAGTGGGACGCCATCGAACCGTCCCGTGGCAAGTTCACCTTCGGCCCGGCCGATCAGATCGTCAACCATGCCGCGGCACACGGCCAGCGCCTGCGCGGCCACACCGCGGTCTGGCACTCGCAGCTCCCCTCCTGGGTCAGCTCCATCGGCGACGCGAACACACTGCGCGGCGTGATGAACAACCACATCACCACCTTGATGACCCGTTACAAGGGCAAGATCCACTCATGGGACGTGGTCAACGAAGCCTTCGCCGACGGCTCCACCCAGCACCGCAGCTCGGTGTTCCAGAACGTGCTGGGCAACGGCTTCATCGAGGAAGCGTTCCGCACCGCCCGGGCGGCCGACTCCTCCGCCAAGCTCTGCTACAACGACTACAACATCGAGAACTGGTCGGACGCCAAGACCCAGGGCGTCTACAGCATGGTCAAGGACTTCACGTCGCGTGGTGTGCCGATCGACTGCGTCGGGTTCCAGAGCCACTTCGGCACCAGCGGCCCACCGTCCAGCTTCCAGACCACCTTGTCCAACTTCGCCGCCCTGGGTGTCGACGTCCAGATCACCGAGCTGGACATCGCCCAGGCGTCGCCCACCCACTACACCAACACGGTCAAGGCCTGCCTGTCCGTGGCCCGGTGTACCGGCATCACGGTATGGGGCATCCGCGACGGCGACTCCTGGCGCAGGGGCGAAAACCCCCTGCTGTTCGACAACAACGGCAACCCCAAGGCCGCCCACACCGCTGTCGTGAACGCCTTCAAGACAGCCCCCGGTACCACCCTCGGGACCGGCACCGGCGAGATCAAGGGCGTTGCCTCCGGTCGCTGCATCGACATCGAAGGTTCCTCCACTGTCAACGGAACCCAGGCGCAGCTGTGGGCCTGCCACGGACGAACCAACCAGCGCTGGACCCACACCTCCGGCAAGCAGCTGATGATCTACGGCAACAAGTGCCTGGACGCCAGGGCCAAGGGCACCAGCAACGGCACCGCGGTGGTCATCGAGGACTGCAACGGCGGCGTCAGCCAGCAGTGGAACATCAACACCAACGGCACGATCGCCGGGGTCCAGTCCGGGCTGTGCCTCGACGCCGTCGGCGCGGCCACCGCCAACCGCACCAAGATTCAGCTGCACTCCTGCTGGTCCGGCGGCAACCAGAAGTGGACCGGCCTGTCAGGGACGTCGACCCCGACAACGCCCGCGCCGACGGGCGGCACGTGTGCTCTTCCGTCGAGGTACCGGTGGACGTCGACGGGTGCGCTGGCGCAGCCGGCGAACGGGTGGTCCTCGCTGAAGGACTTCACCCACGTGACGTACAACGGCAAGCACCTGGTCTACGGGTCGAACTTCTCAGGATCCTCGTACGGCTCGATGATGTTCGGGCCCTTCACGAACTGGTCGGACATGGCGTCGGTCGGCCAGTCCGGCATGAGCCAGGCCGCGGTGGCGCCCACACTGTTCTACTTCGCGCCCAAGAAGATCTGGGTGCTGGCGTACCAGTGGGGGGCGTGGCCCTTCATCTACCGCACGTCGAGCGACCCGACGAACCCCAACGGCTGGTCCGCGCCGCAGCCGCTGTTCACCGGAAGCATCCCCCGCACCGATTCCCCCACCGGCCCGATCGACCAGACCCTGATCGCCGACGACCAGAACATGTATCTGTTCTTCGCCGGTGACAACGGCAAGATCTACCGCGCGAGCATGCCGATCGGAAACTTCCCGGGCAACTTCGGCTCCTCGTACACGACGGTCATGAGCGACACGCCCGAGAACCTGTTCGAGGCGCCGCAGGTCTACAAGGTTCAGGGCCAGAACCAGTACCTCATGATCGTCGAGGCAAGGGGCGCGAACCAGGCGCGCTACTTCCGCTCGTTCACGGCCTCCAGCCTGAGCGGTTCGTGGACCCCGCAGGCCGGCAGCGAGAGCAACCCCTTCGCGGGCAAGGCGAACAGCGGTGCCACCTGGACCAACGACATCAGCCACGGTGACCTGGTCCGCGACAACCCGGACCAGACCATGACCATCGACCCCTGCAACCTGCGATTCCTCTACCAGGGCAAGTCCCCCGCAGCTGGCGGCCCCTACGACCGACTGCCGTACCGGCCGGGTCTCCTCACCCTGCAGCGCTGACCTGCCCGATCCACGGTGATATTGCAAGGAGAACAACCCCCCATGAAGAACCCCACGAACAGCGGACGCCGCGGACGTCACCGCCGCCGCTGGACCGGGACCGGACTGCTGCTCGGTGCGCCCGCCGTCGTCGTGCCGTATCTCCTGTTCGTGCAGGACGACTCGCAGGCCGCGACGGTCGACGGCAATGCCTACTACAGGCTGGTTTCCGTACGCAGCGGCAAGGCGCTGGACGTCAACGCCTTCTCCACCGCCGACGGCACCCGCATCCAGCAGTGGACCGACCAGAACACCGCCAACCAGCAGTGGAAGCTGCGACCCACCGGGGACGGCTACTACGAGCTGGTGAACCGCAACAGCGGCAAAGTACTGGGCATAGCGGGGGATTCGACCGCCCAGGCAGCCGCCGCCGAGCAGCAGACCGACAGCTCCTCCACCTCCCAGGAATGGCGGATCGACGACGTGAGCGGTTCCAGCGCCGTCGTCTTCACCTCCCGCAGGAGCGGCCAGGTCCTGGACGTCTCCGGAGGCTCCACGGCCGACGGCGCGGCAGTCATCCAGTACCGCGGCCATGGCGGCACCAACCAGCAGTGGAAGCTGGTGAAGACGGCCGAGACCCAGGCGCCCGGATCCGGACCGTACACATGGCGAAACGCCCAGGTGGTGGGCGGCGGTTACGTCACCGGGCTGGTGTTCAACCCGCGGGAGAAGGGCCTGCTGTACGCGCGTACCGACATGGGAGGCGCCTACCGTTGGGACACCGGGGCCGAGCAGTGGATCCCGCTGACCGACTGGCTCGGAGAGAAGGACTGGAACCTGCTGGGCATCGACGCGCTGGCCACCGACCCCGTCGAACCCGACCGGCTCTACCTCGCCACCGGCACCTACACCAACAACTGGGCCGGCAACGGCGCGATCCTGCGCTCCAAGGACCGCGGCCGCACCTGGCAGCGCACCGACCTGCCCTTCAAGCTGGGCGGCAACGAGGACGGCCGCGGGGCGGGCGAACGGCTGGCGATCAACCCCGCGGACAACGGCACCCTCCTGCTGGGCACGCGCAAGAACGGCCTGTGGCGCAGCACCGACCACGGCGCGACATGGAGCCAGGTCGCCTCGTTCCCCGTCAAGGACGGGGCGAGCAGCGGCGCGGGCATCTCCTTCGTGACGTACGGCCCGGCCGGCAGCAAGACGGTCTACGTCGGCGTCGCCGACAGGTCCACCTCCCTCTACCGCTCGACCGACGGCGGCAGCACGTGGCAGGCCGTCCCCGGGCAGCCCACCGGACAGATGCCGCAGCACGGCGTGCTCTCCGGTGACGGTTCGCTGTACCTGACGTACACCAATGCCCTCGGCCCCAATGGCGTGACGGCGGGCTCGGTGTGGAAGCACACGCCGGCCGGCGGGACGTGGAAGAACATCTCCCCGTCCCAGGGCAACTACGGGTTCTCCGGTCTGGCCGTCGACCCGCGCAAGCCCTCCACCGTGATGGTCACCACCCTCGGCCGCTGGTGGCCGGAGGACGAGATCTACCGGACCACCGACGGCGGCACGACATGGAAGGCACTGGCCGACAAATCCGTGCGGGACGCCTCCGCCGCTCCGTACGTGGGTACCGGCACCGGGCACTGGATGACCGCCCTGGCCATCGATCCCTTCGACTCCGGACACGTGCTGTACGGCACCGGCAGCGGCATTCTGCGCAGCAAGGACGCCAACGCCTCCGACAGCGGCGGCACCAGCCACTGGAGCGTGGGGGCCCGCGGGCTGGAGGAGACCGCACTGCTGGACGCGATCGCCCCGCCCGGCGGCGCCCATGTCATCACGGCCATGGGCGACCTGGGCGGATTCCGCCACGACTCCCTGACCGAGGTGCCCGCCGGGCGACTGAAGAACCCGATGATGACCAACAGCACATCCATCGACTTCGCACAGTCCAACCCCTCGCTGATGGTCCGCGTCGGCCGGGGCGGTGCGCAGGACGGCGGCTACTCCACCGACGGCGGCCGCAGCTGGAACGGCTTCGCGTCAGAACCGGTGGCCGGAGCCGACAGCGGACGTGTAGCGCTCTCCGCCGACGGCTCGGTCATCGTCTGGACGCAGACCGGCCAGGCCCCGTACCGTTCGACCGACAAGGGAGCGAGCTGGTCGAAGGTCAGCGGCCTGGGCACCGACGCCGTGGTCGTCGCCGACCGCTCCTCGGCCGGGACGTTCTACTCGCTGGCCGGCGGCACGCTTTACGCCAGCACCGACGGCGGGGCGACCTTCAGCGCCCGGGCCGCCAACCTGCCCGCCGACGGCCGGCTCAAGGCCGTCCCCGGAGTCGCGGGGGACCTGTGGATCGCCGGCGGTGGCCAGGGGCTCCTGCACTCCACCGACGGTGGCCGCACCTTCACCAGGCTCGCCCCGGTGAAGTCCGCCTCCGCCCTCGGCTTCGGCAAGGCCGCACCGGGCGCCTCCTACCAGGCCCTGTACCTGATCGGCACCGTCAAGGACGTCACCGGCGTCTTCCGCTCCACCGACAAGGGCGCCACCTGGGTCCGCGTCAACGACGACGCCCACCAGTGGGGCAGCATCGGCGGCGTCGGCGTCATCACCGGCGACCCCGACGTCTTCGGCCGCGTGTACGTGGGCACCAACGGACGCGGCCTGCAGTACGGCGACCCGTCCTGACCCCGACGCTCCGGCGGGGGCGCACGGCCAACGGCCTGCGGCCCCCCCACCGCCCGTGCGGCTGGGGTGGTTTCCCTGCCGGAACCGCAAAAACCGGTTCGCGAGGAACGAATACAGGTTGTCGAGCCCCTGGTTTAGGCGTG
>NZ_JBHWJJ010000065.1:0-41492 GCF_042732005.1 Streptomyces sp. NPDC059851
GTCCCGACCCGGTCATCCGGGCCGGGACCGCCGCGCCGGTTGCTGCTACTCGGTTGCTGCTACCGCTACTTGGCGTTCTTGGCGAGGAAGGCCAGGAGGTCCTGACGGCTCACCACACCGGTCGGCTTGCCCTCGACCAGCACGATCGCCGCGTCGGCCTGGCCGAGCGCGGCCATCAGGTCGGAGACCGGCTCGCCGGAGCCGACCTGCGGCAGCGGCGCGCTCATGTGCTTCTCCAGCGGGTCGGACAGCGCCGCCTGCTGCGCGAACAGCGCTGCCAGCAGCTCCTTCTCCACGACCGAACCGACGACCTCGGCGGCCATCACGTCCGGGTGGCCGGCGCCGGGCTTGACGACCGGCATCTGCGAGACGCCGTACTCGCGCAGCACCTCGATCGCCTCGCCGACGGTCTCCTCGGGGTGCATGTGCACCAGGGAGGGCATGTCGCCCTCCTTGTCGGCGAGGACGTCGCCGATGCGGGCGGCGGGGCCCGCCTCCTCCAGGAAGCCGTGCCCGGCCATCCACTCGTCCGAGAAGATCTTGCTCATGTAGCCGCGGCCGCTGTCCGGGAGGAGGACGACGACCACGTCGTCCGGGCCGAGGCCCTCCGCGGCGCGCAGCGCGGCGACGACCGCCATGCCGCAGGAGCCGCCGACGAGGAGGCCCTCCTCCTTCGCCAGCCGGCGGGTCATCTGGAAGGAGTCCTTGTCGGACACCGCGATGATCTCGTCGGCCACGTTCTGGTCGTAGGCGGTCGGCCAGAAGTCCTCGCCGACGCCCTCGACGAGGTACGGGCGCCCCGAGCCGCCCGAGTAGACGGAGCCCTCCGGGTCGGCGCCGATGACCTTGACCTTGCCGCCGGACACCTCCTTCAGGTAGTTGCCGGTGCCCGAGATCGTGCCGCCCGTGCCGACGCCGGCCACGAAGTGCGTGATCTTCCCCTCAGTCTGTTCCCACAATTCGGGACCGGTCGTCTCGTAGTGCGAGCGGGGGTTGTTCGGGTTGCTGTACTGGTCCGGCTTCCAGGCACCCGGCGTCTCGCGGACGAGGCGGTCGGACACGTTGTAGTACGAATCGGGGTGCTCAGGGTCGACCGCGGTCGGGCAGACCACCACCTCGGCGCCGTAGGCCCGCAGCACATTGATCTTGTCCAGGGAGACCTTGTCGGGGCACACGAAAATGCACTTGTAGCCCTTCTGCTGGGCCACGATGGCGAGTCCTACACCCGTGTTGCCGCTGGTCGGCTCCACGATGGTGCCACCGGGCTTGAGGGCACCGCTCTCCTCGGCGGCCTCGATCATCCGGAGGGCGATCCGGTCCTTCACGGAGCCGCCGGGGTTGAAGTACTCGACCTTGGCAAGGACGGTGGCCTGAAGGCCTTCGGTCACACGGTTGAGCTTCACCAGCGGGGTGTTGCCGACGAGGCTGATCATCGAGTCGTGGAAATGCACCATGTTCTCCAGGGACGGGGCTCCACGGGTTCTCCGGGAGACATGGCCAGAGTAAGCGGAAAGGGATTGGCCGACAGGGAGTACGGGGCAGGAAGGTCAACAGGACCAGGAGGTGGCTTGCAGGGTGTCCAGGGCGAGGACGGCCCGCCGGATCGCGGCGGGAGCGGCGTACGGCGGAGGCGGGCTCGGGCTGGTCGGGGTCGCCGCCGTCGGGCTGGTGCTGGCGGAGGTCCAGTTCGCCAAGCGGACCGTCGGGACCGGGCTGGGGGACCCCCCGCGCGCCGACGGGCTGTACGGGAGCGATTTCGGCGGGCCGGCGGACGGCCCGGGCGCCGAGGGGCCGGGCCCGCTGCGGCTGGCCATGCTCGGCGACTCCACGGCCGCCGGACTCGGCGTGCACCGGGCCCGGCAGACCCCGGCCGCCCTCCTGGCCTCCGGGCTGGCGGCGGTCGCCGAGCGGCCGGTGGAACTGCGGAACGTGGCCCTGTCCGGCGCCATGTCCGACGACCTCGACCGACAGGTCGGAGTGCTGCTGGACGGGGAGACGCCCGCGCCCGACGTGTGCGTGATCATGATCGGGGCGAACGACGTGACCCGGCGCATGCCGCCGACCCAGTCCGTCCGCCACCTCACCTCGGCGGTACGGAGGCTGCGGCTCGCCGGCTGCGAGGTGGTGGTCGGCACCTGCCCCGACCTCGGCACGATCGAGCCGGTCTACCAACCGCTGCGGTGGCTGGCCCGGCGGGTCTCCCGGCAGCTGGCCGCCGCCCAGACCATAGGGGTCGTCGCACTGGGCGCCCGTACGATCTCCATGGGCGACCTGCTCGGCCCAGAGTTCGCGGCGAACCCGCGCGAGATGTTCGGCCCCGACTCCTACCACCCCTCGGCCGAGGGGTACGCCACGGCGGCCATGGCCATCCTGCCCACGGTGTGCGCGGCGCTGGCGCTGTGGCCGGAGTCCGACCGGCTCGACGTCGCCCGCAACGAGGACATGCTGCCGGTGGCCAAGGCCGCGTCGGCCGCCGCCGGGCAGGCGGGCACCGAAGTCACCCCTGCCCGCGGGCCCTGGGCGCTGCTGAAGCACCGGCGCCGCCGCCGGGTCCCCGCGGAATCGCCGGCCCCGACCCCCGCCGAAGCCTGACGCCCCCGATCGCCGCCCCATGCCGGCATGCGGGCCGCCGCCACGGCCGCGCAGTTCCCCGCGCCCCTGGCCGCATCCCGCCCGACCCGGCCGACCGGGGGCTGCCCCCGCCGCCAACTGATCGCGCAGTTCCCCGCGCCCCTGGGGCATGCCCCCGCAGCAGCATGCGCACAGCGCGGCCCTGCGGGGCGCCCCCACCGCGGACGTCCACGCGGCTGCGGGCCGCCGCCAACTGATCGCGCAGTTCCCCGCGCCCCTGAGGCGTCCCCCGAGGCAGCGGCCCTGCACGTGCGGGCAGACGCCCTCACACAGCCACCACCCCAGGGGCGCGGGGAACTGCGCGAACGACCGGGCACGGCCCACAGCCGAACACACCACCCCAACCACCCCAGGGGCGCGGGGAACTGCGCGAACGACCGGGCACGGCCCACAGCCGAACGCGACCCCCTCGGCGGATGCCCCAGCCGGGGAAGGGCATGCTGGGGGCGGGGGCGCCGGCGGCACCGAGCCACCGCCACCCGCGGAGCGACCGGCATCACACCGGCCACCCGGTGACCTCGACCGTACGGGCCGGTAACTTCGCATCCGGTCCGCAATGAGCCGCAACTCACCCCTTGGAGCCCCGATGCCCGAAGCAGTCATCGTTTCCGCCGCCCGGTCCCCGATCGGACGTGCCTTCAAGGGGTCCCTCAAGGACGTCCGCCCGGACGACCTGACCGCGACGATCATCCAGGCCGCCCTCGCCAAGATCCCCGAGCTGGACCCGCGGGAGATCGACGACCTGATGCTCGGCTGCGGCCTGCCGGGCGGCGAGCAGGGCCACAACCTCGCCCGCATCGTCGCGGTGCAGATGGGCATGGACTACCTGCCGGGCACCACCATCACCCGCTACTGCTCGTCCTCCCTGCAGACCTCCCGCATGGCCCTGCACGCCATCAAGGCGGGCGAGGGCGACGTGTTCATCTCCGCGGGCGTGGAGACGGTTTCCCGCTCGGTCAAGGGCACCTCCGACGGCCTGCCGGAGACCCACAACCCGGTGTTCGCCGACGCGGAGGCCCGCACCGCCGAGGTCGCCCAGTCCGAGGGTTCCACCTGGCACGACCCGCGCGAGGACGGTCTGGTCCCGGACGCGTACATCGCGATGGGCCAGACCGCGGAGAACCTGGCCCGCCTCAAGGGCGTGACCCGCCGGGACATGGACGAGTTCGGCGTGCGCTCGCAGAACCTGGCCGAGGAAGCCATCAAGAAGGGCTTCTGGGAGCGGGAGATCACCCCGATCACCACCCCCGACGGCACCGTGGTCAGCAAGGACGACGGCCCGCGCGCCGGGGTCTCCCTGGAGGGCGTGGAGGGCCTGAAGCCGGTCTTCCGCCCCGACGGCCTGGTCACGGCCGGCAACTGCTGCCCGCTCAACGACGGCGCCGCGGCGCTGGTCATCATGAGCGACACCAAGGCCCGGGAGCTGGGCCTGACCCCGCTGGCCCGGATCGTCTCGACCGGTGTCACCGCGCTCTCCCCCGAGATCATGGGCCTGGGCCCGGTCGAGGCGTCGAAGCAGGCCCTGAAGCGGGCCGGCCTGACGGTGGGCGACATCGACCTGTTCGAGATCAACGAGGCCTTCGCGGCCCAGGTCATCCCGTCGTACCGGGACCTGGAGATCCCGCTGGAGAAGCTGAACGTCAACGGCGGTGCCATCGCCGTCGGCCACCCGTTCGGCATGACCGGCGCCCGCATCACCGGCACCCTGATCAACAGCCTCCAGTTCCACGACAAGCAGTTCGGCCTGGAGACGATGTGCGTGGGCGGCGGCCAGGGCATGGCCATGGTCATCGAGCGGCTGAGCTGAGCCGGGCCGGGTGCCGCAAGGGGTCTGCTTGATCCCTTGCGGCCTGCGGCGCCCGGTTCCAATCCCCTCGCGGCCGACCCGTGACCGAAATTCCCCCAGGATGTGACCTTCGTCCTGGGGGTTTGGTGTTTCCGCAGGTCAGGGCAGGGAGGGCTACAGCTGGTGTGACGAAAGCCCTGTCCATTTCGTGACGTAATGCACTGCACGCCATTCCCATGTCAGGACACTCTGATGTAGGAAGTCGGGGGATCGAGTCACCTCAGGAGTTAGTCAGTGAGCGCCATGTCTCTTGCCCTGCTGCTGACCACGGCCGTTGCTGCGGCCGTGGGCGCTGCTGCGCTGCACGCTGTCCACGGCTTGCGCAAGCAGGTCACGGCCCTGCGCGGCGAGCTGGCCGTTCCGGCACAGTCGCGCGGTGCGAGCGTCCCGCACGCCCGCCACGCTGTGGAGTCCCCTGCCGCCGAGATACGGGCCGCCGTGGCCGAGGCCCTGGCCGAGGAGCGCGAGCGCGAGCTCGCCGAGGCGCGGGCCTTCTGGGCGGCGCAGGAGGCCCGCGACGCCGCGGACGCGCCCTCGCTGCTGGGCGGTATGCCCGGGCTCGGGGACGACGCCCCGGCCGTCTTCCTGCCCCGTCAGGCGGACCTGGTGGGCCTGGAGCCCGTACTCGGCGAGGAGCTCGCCGGGGGCGCCTCCCAGCCGGAGGCCGCGGGCGAGTACCCCGAGGACTCCCCCGAGCTGGCGGCCGCCCGCCGACGCCACCCCTCGCACCCGGACTTCGTACCCGTCCAGCCTCCGGCCGCCGGCGTCGACCACGAGCGGACGGTCAGCCGACTGGAGGAGCTCGCGGAGGCCCGTACGGCCCTCGCGGACGTCCGTCCGGGCCCGCTGGGCACGCTCGACGTGTACGTGTTCACCGACGGCACCACGCTGTGCATGACCCCGGGCCACCGGGAGACGGCGGAGCGGCTCGCCGAGGCGCTGCGCTCCGGCACCGCGCCGGTGCTGCTGGGCGGCTCGGGCATCTCCGGCGCCTATGCGCTGACCTTCTCCTGCGGCGGCGACGCACAGGATCCGGACAACAACGTCTACATCCTCGCGGACCGGGTCATCGCGTCGCTCTGACTTCCGCCTGCTCCACCAGCCGCACGGCCTCGTCCAGCATCCCGGACGGGGCCGTCGCCGTTCCCCGGGGCTCGTCAACACCCGCAGGGGCTTCGGCGTCCGCGGCGCGCAGCGCCTCCGCCAGGTCCAGTCCGGCGACCGCGACCTGGTCCCCGACCACGAAGACGCCCGCATCCGGAATCTCGCGCGCCGGAGCCTCCCGGTGGGGCTCCTCCAGCCGCTGGGCCCGCGCGGAGAGCTCCCGGGCCAGCCGGAGGGCCTCGGCGGCGGCTCCCTGCTGCAGGCGGCTCTGGGGCAGGGCCCGCAGCCGGTCTGCGAAGCGTTCCACGGCGGCGGTCAGGGGTGAGGTATCCAGCACGCGGCCGACCTTACGCGCCGCCCCGGCACCATTGCCAACGGGCGAACTCTCCGGCACGGTGACGTGAAGAGAACAGCACGGCACACCTTCCGGAGGCGCCCATGTCCGTAGAGTTCTCCGAGCAGACGCACCGCAACATGATCGACAGAATCCCCCGGACCACCGGCCGCGACCTCGCCGAATGGCTGAGGACCGTTGAGGACGGCCCCTCCCTCATCCGGTTCGAGGAGAAGGTCAGCTGGCTGCGCGGCGCGCACGAGCTGTCGTACGGCCAGGCCAAGGCGATCATCCACGAGTACGACCTGCGCAGGGCCGCCCGCAGGTTCGGCTGAGCCCGTTCCGGCACGCCCCTGATCCCCCGTCCGGCCCCCGACCCCCGCCGATCCTCTCCCTCCACGACGCGGGAAGGCCCCGCGAGCGGATGCTCGCGGGGCCTTCCCCATGTCGTGCCGTACGGAGTTTCCGGTCCGGTCAGTCGTCGCCGGAGAGGATCTGGAACAGGCGCAGCAGCTCCAGGTAGATCCACACCAGCGTCATGGTCAGACCGAAGGCGGCCATCCAGGCCTCTTCGCGCGGGGCACCGTAGGTGATGCCGTCCTCGACCTGCTTGAAGTCCAGGGCGAGGAAGCAGGCGCCGAGGACGACGCCGAGGATGCCGAACAGGATGCCGAGGCCGCCGCTGCGGAAGCCGAGGCCGTCACCGCCCGCGAAGACCGAGAACAGCAGGTTGGTGACCATGAGCAGCATGAAGCCCATGGCCGCGGCCATCACGAAACCGTAGAAACGGCGGGTGACGCGGATCCAGCGCATCTTGTACGCGAACAGCACCGCGGCGAAGACGCACATGGTGCCGAGCACGGCCTGGATGACGACGCCGGCGCCGATGTAGGTGCTGGTGGCCGCGCTGATGACGCCGAGGAAAACGCCCTCGAAGGCCGCGTAGCCGATGATGACCGCCGGAGAGGCCTTGCGCTTGAAGGTCTGGACGAGCGCCAGGACCATCGCGACGAGCGCAGCGCCGATGGCGATGCCGTAGGACTTGCCCAGGTTCGCCGGGTCGACGGGCAGCGCGACCCAGGCGAGGGTCGCCGTCAGGATGACCGTGCCGAGCGTCATGGCCGTACGGCTCACGACGTCGTCCATCGTCATCACGTTCGCGCGGGCCGGAGCCTGCGGCATCCCGGTGGTCGGGTCGGTGGCGTAAGGATTCGTCGCGTACGGGTTGGTCCCGGCCTGCTGGTACTGCGCCTCAAAGCCGGCGTAGGCACCGTTGTCGCGGCTGAACCCCCGTCGCGAGAAGACCGGGTTACTGCTCCTCATCTCACTCCTCCATGGCCACCGTGCGCGGCCTTGCATCAAGAGTAATGCGTTAGCAAATAAATGACTCTACTGCTGGAGGAGGATCTTAGGAGAAGCCGCGGCCGACCGCAGGGGGTAATTGCGGGGCGCGCACCAGTGGTGCCGGGCCCGCCCCCGGTGTCGAGGATGAACCGCTGGAGCGCCTCAGGGTGATCGGGTACTCCTCGTCGGACACGCCCTCGTGCCGCTCCGCCCACGGCTCGCGTCGCCGGAGCGCGGCGGCCTTCGCGCGGAAGGCCCTGCCGTCCTCGGTGAGGCGCAGGACCCCGGCGACGTCCTCGGTGGTCCACCCCTGGGCGACGGTCGCGTCGATCTCCGCCTCCAGGCCTCCCGGCCGGTGTCGAGGTGGTCCCGCAGGATGCGGGAGACCTCCTCTCGGGGCTTGCCCCCGTCGGCGTCCGCGCCGGCGGCCCGGGCGTGCCCTTCGTCCGTCCGGGGCGGCTGCGACCACCGACGGTAGGAACTGGAGCGCGCTCGGGGTCAAGGCCGTTGCCCGCCAGGGGGCGAGGGCGTACGCCGGTGCGGAGGGGCGCGTACGGGGCCTGCGGTGCCCGCCGGGGTGCGCGACTCCCGGCGCGGGCGCGCGCCCACCGGTACCGGGGCATGAAAAAGGCCGAACTCCCGGTGGCCACCGGCAGATCGGCCGTGGTGCGTAGTGCCCGGAGCCGGACTTGAACCGGCACGACCTCAAGGCCAGCGAGGTTTAAGCTCGCCGTGTCTGCATTCCACCATCCGGGCAGGATGCTGCGGGTCCGCGCGAAGAACTGGACGCTGTGCCGAGCCTATCGGGAACGCCCTGGTCGAGAACGGGCTCTTCCGCCGATGTTGTCTGATTTTATTGGCGCTTGAGTGTTCGTCAGGGCCGAGAAGACGCGGTCGGCCCGTCACCGGGGGCGATCACCTGCAATACGGGAATGACGGGATTTCGATGGCGCGCTCCGCCCTTTTCGCCACCCCGGGCCACCCCGCCTCCGAACGGCCCGCGTCAGGGGCGCCGTCATACCAAAGGAGGAGGCTGGCCCTCCCGCGATCAGACTCCAGTGGGCCGTCGAACGGGCACCTCGGCTGATTCCCCACCGGGTGCCCGCGGTGACGATGGAAGGGTCCCGCCGTCCCCGCGGACCGCCGTCCGGTCCGCCGCCCGAGGAGTCTCTTGCCGTGACCGCCATGAACTACGCCGCCCCGCACACCGCCCTCGCCGTGGCGGCCCGGGCCACCGGCCTCTCCAAGGTCTACGGCCAGGGGGAAACCCAGGTGGTCGCCCTCAACAACGTGTCCGTGGACTTCGGCCAGGGCCAGTTCACCGCGATCATGGGCCCCTCCGGCTCCGGCAAGTCGACCCTGATGCACTGCGTCGCCGGACTCGACACCTTCTCCTCCGGCTCCGTCCGCATCGGCGACACCGAACTCGGCAGCCTCAAGGACAAGCAGCTGACGCAGCTGCGCCGGGACAAGATCGGCTTCATCTTCCAGGCGTTCAACCTGCTGCCCACCCTGACCGCGCTGGAGAACATCACCCTCCCGATGGACATCGCCGGCCGCAAGCCCGACCAGCAGTGGCTCGACACCGTCATCGACATGGTGGGCCTCTCCGGCCGCCTCGGCCACCGTCCCACCCAGCTCTCCGGCGGCCAGCAGCAGCGCGTCGCGGTCGCCCGCGCCCTCGCCTCCCGCCCCGAGATCATCTTCGGCGACGAGCCCACCGGGAACCTCGACTCCCGCTCCGGCGCCGAGGTCCTCGGCTTCCTGCGCAACTCGGTGCGCGAACTGGGCCAGACCGTCGTCATGGTCACGCACGACCCCGTCGCCGCCTCCTACGCCGACCGCGTCATCTTCCTCGCCGACGGCTCCATCGTCGACGAGATGGTCCACCCCACCGCCGACGGGGTCCTCGACCGCATGAAGGCCTTCGACGCGAAGGGCCGCACCAGCTGACGGCCCGGCCCTCCCGGCCTCCCGCCCTCCCGCACGCGCCGTTCCCCACGCGAACGTCCCGCGCCGCCCCGCGCCGTCCCGCGCCGTCCCGCGCCGCCCCGCCGCGCCTCCTGCCCGCCCTCCCGGCGGACCACCACGACTCCTGGATTCCCCATGTTCCGTACCGCCCTGCGCAACGTGCTCGCGCACAAGGCCCGCCTGCTGATGACGGTGCTCGCCGTCATGCTCGGCGTCGCCTTCGTCTCCGGCACGTTCGTGTTCACCGACACCGTCAGCAAGGCGATGTCCGACCAGTCCCGCAAGAGCTACGACGGGGTCGCCGTCTCCGTCACCCACTACGGACCCGGCCGCGCCGAGGACGGGACCAAGGAGGAGGGCGAGCCCGGCATCAGCCAGCAGACCCTCGACAAGCTCGCCAAGCTGGGCGGCGTCGACTCCGTCGCCGGCCGGGTCTCCGGCTTCGCCGGCGTCGCCGACCCGAACGGCAAGCTGATCGGCACCGGCTGGGCCAACCAGGGCGCCAACTTCGCCCCCGTCAAGGACGGCAAGGACCCCCGCTACGCCTTCACCGACGGCCACGGCCCGGCGAAGGCCGAGGAGGTCGCCCTCGACCGGGCCTCCGCGAAGGCCGGCCGCTACTCCGTCGGCGACAAGGTCCGCGTGGCCACCAACGGCCCGGTGAAGGAGTACACCCTCTCCGGCGTGTTCACCACCGAGGACGGGGCCGTCAACGCCGGCGGCTCGCTGGTGCTCTTCGAGAACAAGGTCGCCCAGGAGCTCTACCTGGCCCCCGGCTACTACTCCGAGCTCGCCGTCGCGGCCAAGCCCGGCGCCGACGCCGGCAAGCTGCTCGCCGAGGTGACCCCCGTCGTCGGCAAGGACGCCAAGGCCGAGACCGGCGCCGCCCTCGCCGAGCGCAACGCCAAGGACATCGAAAAGGGCATGAGCGGCATGAAGACGGGCCTGCTCGCCTTCGGCTTCATCGCCCTCTTCGTCAGCGTCTTCCTCATCTACAACACCTTCACCATGCTGGTCGCCCAGCGCACCAAGGAGCTGGCCCTGCTGCGCGCCGTCGGCGCCACCCGCAGCCAGGTCCGCCGGTCCGTGCTGAGCGAGGCCGTGCTGGTCGGCGTCCTCGCCTCCGCCCTCGGCCTCGCCCTCGGCGTGGGCCTGGCCGTCGGACTGCGCGCCGGCATGGAGGGCTTCGGCGCCAAGATCCCGGCCGGCCCGCTCGTCATCTCCTCGACCGCCGTCATCACCGCGATCCTCGTCGGCGTGAAGGTCACCGTGCTCGCCGCCTGGCTGCCCGCCCGCCGCACCGCCAAGATCCCGCCGGTCGCGGCCATGGGCAGCGCCCACCTGCCGCAGAGCGCCAAGGGCCTGGTCGTCCTCAACAGCATCGGCGGCGTCCTGACCGGCATCGGCTTCGCGCTGATCCTGTGGGGCTCCTCGAAGGGCGGCGAGACCGGCCGCTGGATCATCGGCGGCGGTGCCTTCTTCACCCTCGTCGGCGTCGCGGTGCTGATCCCGATGCTGTCGCGGCCGCTGATCGCCGTCGTCCGCCCGCTGCTGAACCGGATCTTCGGCGTCGCCGGCAACCTGGCCGCCCGCAACGCGGTCCGCAACCCGCGCCGCACCGGTGTCACCGCCGGCATGCTGACCATCGGCCTGACCCTGGTCACCGGCCTGACCGTGCTCGGCGTGACCGTCGGCAAGGCCGTCGACCGCTCCACCACGGACCAGATCCGCGCCGACTACATGCTCACCATGGCCAGCGGCGGCGACCTGGACCCCTCGGTCCTGACGGCGCTGGAGAAGACGCAGGGCGTCTCGGCCGTCTCCGGCCAGCAGTCCGCGTACTTCAAGGGCTCCGACGGCCGCTTCCACGCCGCCTCCGGCGTCAACCCGGCCGCCATCGAGAAGCTCGTCAACTTCAAGGTGGTCAGCGGCTCCGTGTCCGGCCTGGCCCAGGGCCAGGTCGCCGTCGCGGACAAGACCGCCAAGAAGGCCGGCCTGACGGTCGGCAGCACCTTCGAGGCCGCCTTCGACGGCGCCGGGGCCAAGAAGACCCTGAAGGTCGCCGCGATCTACGAGGAGAGCGAGCTCGTCTCCCCGTACGTCCTGGACGTCAAGCAGGTCCCCGTCGCGGAGGGCGAGAAGCCGCAGATCCGCCAGGTCTTCGTGAAGATGGCCGGCGGCGAGTCCAAGGCCAACGAGCAGAAGGTCATCGACGCCCTCGGCGACAACCCCGCCATCAAGATCGCGGACAAGCAGGACATCCGCAACGAAATGGGCGGCATCATCAACATGATGCTGAACCTGATGTACGGCCTGCTCGGCATGGCGCTGATCATCTCGGTCCTCGGCGTCGTCAATACCCTGGCGATGTCGGTCTTCGAGCGGACCCAGGAGATCGGCATGCTGCGGGCGGTGGGCCTCAACCAGGGCCGGGTCAAGAACATGATCCGCCTGGAGGCCGTGGTCATCTCCCTCTTCGGCGCGGTGCTCGGCGTCGGCCTCGGCACCTTCCTCGCCTGGGCGCTGGGCCGCACCTTCAAGTCCTCGATCCCGAACTACGAACTGGTCGTACCGTTCGACCGGATCGGCGTCTTCCTGCTGCTGGCCGCCGTGGTCGGCGTCCTGGCCGCCATGTGGCCGGCGCGCAGCGCGGCGAAGCTGAACATGCTCACGGCGATCAAGACCGAGTAGCGGCAGTCGGCGGCCGCCCGGGCCGCCGCCGCGCGCAGGGACCCGGACGGGCCCCGGGGCACCCGCCCCGGGGCCCGTCCCCGTACCGGGGACCGTGAGCCGGCCGGGGCAGGGCCGCACGGGACCTACGCCCCCCAGGTGCGCAGCCGCAGCGGCAGCCCCGACGCCCCGCCGTCCACCGGGCGCACGGCCAGCACCTGGTTGACGCCCAGGCGGCCCCGTTCGAAGCCCAGCGCCGAGGCCGCCATGTACAGCAGCCACACCCGGGCCCGGCCGGGCGACGTCAGCCGCACGGCCACCTCCCAGTGCTCCTGCAGGCGGGTGACCCAGGCCCGCAGGGTGAGCCCGTAGTGCTCGCGCAGGGCCTCCACGTCCCGGACCTCGAAGCCGGCCCGCTCCAGTTCGCCGACGGTCGTGCCGAGCGGCGAGAGCTCCCCGTCGGGGAAGACGTACGCGTCGATGAACCCGTTGATGCGGTAGGCGCTTTCGTCCGGCTCGGGCCGGCGCGCGATCTGGTGGTTCAGCAGCCGGCCGCCGGGGGCGAGGAGGTCGTACAGGGTGTGGGCGTACTCGCGGTAGCGGTCGGCGCCCACGTGCTCGGCCATGCCGATGGAGCAAACCGCGTGGTACGGGCCGTCCTTGACGTCCCGGTAGTCCTGCACCCGGATCTCCACCCGGTCGACCAGCCCCTCCTCCGCGACCCGCTTGCGGGCGTACAGGGCCTGTTCGCGGGAGAGCGTGATGCCGGTGACGCGGACGTCGTACGCGCGGGCCGCGTGCAGCGCCAAGGAGCCCCAACCGCAGCCGACGTCGAGCAGCCGGTCGCCGGGGCGGAGGCCGAGTTTGCGGCAGACGAGGTCGAGTTTGTCGTGCTGGGCCTGCTCCAGGGTGGAGCCCGCGGTCCAGTAGGCGCAGGAGTACACCATGGAGGGGCCGAGGACCCGCTCGTAGAACTCGTTGCCCACGTCGTAGTGGTGGCTGACGGCCTGCTGGTCGCGGTCCTTGCTGTGCGCCTGCCCGCCGCGGCGGACGGACTCCTCGGGCGGCGGCGCGGGCGCCGGCCAGGGGCGGGCCAGGGCCACCAGGTCGCGCACGGCGTCCCGGACAGCGGGGTCACGGAGCATCGCCGCGGGGCCGGCCGGCCCGCCGGAGGCGGCGCCCCCGGACCGCCTCCGCAGGCCCGGCAGACCCGGCAGGCTCTGGAGACCGGGCAGAGCCGGCAGACCCGGCAGACCAGGTCGGCGGGCGGTGAGCCCGGCCAGGCCGGTGCGGCGGGCCGGCGGCCGCATCCCGGGGACCGCGCCCGCCACCGGGACCACCGCGGCCGGGGTGTCGGCGGAGGGGGCCGGTGCGGCGGGCTCCCTCTCCCAGAGCAGGCCGGCCACCTTGTCCAGCAGCTCGTACAGGTCCCCGTCGACGGTGATGTCCCCGGCCACCCAGGCGCGGGCCAGGCCCA
This sequence comes from Streptomyces sp. NPDC059851, assembly GCF_042732005.1. Lineage (NCBI taxonomy): Bacteria > Bacillati > Actinomycetota > Actinomycetes > Kitasatosporales > Streptomycetaceae > Streptomyces > Streptomyces sp. NPDC059851. Next base: position 13,378 of record NZ_JBHWJJ010000065.1, read on the forward strand.
GTTCGCCGGGCCGCCACAGGATCCGGCGCAGGGCGCGGCGGGTCAGGACCAGGACCGGCCCGGACGGCGGTCCGGCCTCGCTCCCGTCCCAGGCCCGGATCCGGACGGGCAGCGGGGCACCCAACAGGGTCTCGGTGACAGCGGCCAACCGCGGCGCGGCGTCGGTCATCGGCGGCACCTCCAAACCATCCGACGAAACGGCTTACCCATTTCCGCCGACGGCATGCGGTACCGCCCGCCGGGGCCCCCGGAGGCCGTAACGCCGGCGCGGGAAACGCCCAACGGGCGCGGGGGCCGGGCCGGTTCCGGGAACGCCGGAGGGGCCGCCCGCACCACGGATGGCGGGCGGCCCCTTCGGGGACGTGCGGTTCGTACGTACGGGACGTACGGCCGGTCAGGTCAGGGCCGGGTCAGGAGGCCTTGGCCTTCTCGGCGGGCGCGGCAGCCGCGGCGGCCGGGGCCGGAGCGGGCTTGGCGGCCTCGTAGAACTCCTCGCGCGGGGTCTCCAGAGCACCGAGGGAGACGACCTCGCGCTTGAGGAACATGCCGAGGGTCCAGTCCGCGAAGACGCGGATCTTGCGGTTCCAGGTCGGCATGGCCATGCCGTGGTAGCCGCGGTGCATGTACCAGGCGAGACGGCCCTTGAGCTTGATCTTCATCTTGCCCATGACGATCATCGCAACGCCCTTGTGGACGCCGAGACCGGCCACCGCACCCTTGTTGGAGTGCTCGTACTCCTTCTGCGGGAAGCCGCGCATGCCGGCCACCACGTTGTCGCCGAGGACCTTGGCCTGGCGCAGCGCGTGCTGGGCGTTCGGCGGGCACCAGGCGTTCTCGACACCGGCCTTGCGGGCCGCGACGTCCGGGACCTGGGCGTTGTCGCCGGCGGCCCAGATGTAGTCGGTGCCCTGGACCTGGAGGGTCGGGGCGGTGTCGACGTGGCCGCGCGGGCCGAGCGGCAGGCCGAAGCGGGCCAGCGCCGGGTTGGGCTTGACGCCCGCGGTCCACACGATCGTGTTGGAGTCGACCTCGAGGCCGTTCTTCAGCACGACGTGGCCGTCGACGCAGGAGTCCATCGAGGTACCGAGGTAGATCTCGATGCCGCGGGACTCGAGGTGCTCCTTGCCCCAGGTGCCGAGCTTGGGCCCGACCTCGGGGAGGATCTTGTCGGCCGCGTCCACCAGGATGAAGCGCATGTCCTCGCGCTTGATCGTGGAGTAGTACTTGGCGGCGTCGCGGGCCATGTCCTCGACCTCGCCGATCGTCTCGGCGCCGGCGAAGCCGCCGCCGATGAAGACGAAGGTGAGGGCCTTGTGGCGGACGTTCTCGTCCGTCGTGGACTCGGCCTTGTCGAGCTGTTCGAGGACGTGGTTGCGCAGGCCGATGCCCTCCTCGACGCCCTTCATGCCGATGCCCTGCTCGGCGAGGCCGGGGATCGGGAAGGTGCGGGAGATGGCGCCGAGCGCGATCACCAGGTAGTCGAAGGGCAGCTCGTACGCCTCGCCGACGAGCGGCGTGACGACGGCGACCTTGCGGTCCTGGTCGATGGTGGTGACCCGGCCGGTGAGAACCTCAGCCTTGGGCAGCACGCGTCGCAGCGGGACGACGACGTGCCGAGGCGAGATGCTGCCTGCGGCCACTTCGGGGAGGAAGGGCTGGTAGGTCATGTAGGACCGGGGGTCGACGACCGTGACGGTCGCCTCGCCGTAGCGCATCTTCTTCATGATGCGCTTGGCCGCGTACAGGCCTACGTACCCACCTCCTACAACGAGGATCCTGGGACGCTCCGTGGTGCTCATGGAACGAGTATCCAGCACCCCAAGGGGTGATGCTCGTGAGCCCCTTCACAAGAACCGACAGGGGCTCTGCTACACTGCGCGGCCCACGTGACCCAGGTCATGGTGCGGAACGGGAACCAAGGTGTAACGGGATTCGTTGTGCACCCGCCCTGAACTGGCCTCCAGGCCCGTGGGCGGAGTAGACCACCGGGTTCGTGGATACGCACCGGCCACGCGTGCCGCGTTCCTCGGTTCACACGAACGTGCACACAAAAGGGACCCGCGGCTCCTGCAAACCCCCCGAAGAACCCTCCACTTGACCCGACAGGGCCAATTTCCTTGTGAAGAACTTCACGAACTTTCTTCGGAGAGAGGGCCCTAAGACCCTCATAAAGGCCCCTCCGGCCCCTTGAGCCCCTTACATTCCTCTGCCCGGTACGCCGGCCACGCGGCGATCGGCGACCGGCCCGACGACCCCCCGCTCCCTCTGGACCCAGCGGAAAAGCGGAGCGCCCCCGGGACGGGGGCGCTCCTGCGGGGTCAGGCGATCGACCAGGCGATGCCGTCCAGGATGTCGTGTTCCGAGACGACGACCTCCGTGGCGCCGATGCGCTCCATGACCGCCAGGAGGACCAGGGCCCCGGCGCCGATCACGTCGACCCGGCCCGGGTGCATGACCGGGATGGCGGCCCGCTCGGCGTGGGTCGTGGTCAGCATCCGCTCGGTGATCTCCCGGACCGTCCCGTACGGGATGCGGGCGTGGTGGATCTCGGAGGAGAGGTACTCCGGCAGTCCGAGGGCGATCCCGGCGACCGTGGTCACCGAGCCGGCCAGACCCACCAGGGTGCGGGCCTCGCGCAGCGGGACCGTCTCCTCGGCCAGGTCCAGCGCCGCCTCGACGTCGGCCCGTATGGCGGCGACCTGCTCCGCGGTCGGCGGGTCGGTGACCGTGCCGTCGACCACCAGGTGGCGCTCGGTCATCCGTACGCAGCCCACGTCGACGGAGCGGGCCACCCGGACGTGCTCCTCGCCGACGACGAACTCGGTGGATCCGCCGCCGATGTCCACGACCAGGAACGGCTTGTCCATGTGGTCCGTGCCGGCGAGTTCCTTGGTGGCGCCGGTGAAGGAGAACTCCGCCTCCTGGTCGCCGGAGATCACCTCGGGCTCGACGCCCAGGATCTCCACGACCCCGCGGACGAAGTCCTCGCGGTTCTCGGCGTCGCGGGAGGCCGAGGTCGCCACGAAGCGCAGCCGCTCGGCACCGAGGTCCTTGATCACCTGGGCGTACTCGCGGCAGGCCGCGAAGGTGCGCTCCAGGGCCTCGGGGGCCAGCCGGCCGGTCTTGTCCACGCCCTGGCCGAGCCGGACGATCGTCATCCGCCGGTCCAGCTCCACCAGCTCGCCGGTGGCAGGGTCACAGTCCGCCACCAGCAGGCGGATGGAGTTGGTACCGCAGTCGATGCCGGCGACCCGGGTCACGCCTGCGACTCCTTCTGCTCCGCGTCCGCGGCCTTCCCGCCGCCGCACGGGGTGACGCACGGGCCCTTCGCCCACCACTCCGGCAGCATGGCGAGGGCCTCGTCGCCGAACGGGTTCACCCCGGGGCCCGCGGCCAGCGAGTGGCCGACGAGCACGTGCAGGCACTTCACCCGGTCCGGCATCCCGCCGGCGCTCGGGAAGCCCTGGAGCACCTCGATGGCGTCGCGGCGCCGGATGTAGTCCTCGTGCGCGGCCCGGTAGGCGGCGGCGAGCTCGGGGTCCTCGGCGAGGCGGGCCTGCATCTCCTTCATCACGCCGTTGGCCTCCAGCGTGCCGATCGCGGAGGCCGCGCGCGGGCAGGTGAGGTAGTACAGCGTGGGGAAGGGCGTGCCGTCGGGCAGCCGCGGCGCGGTCTCCACCACGTCGGGCCGGCCGCAGGGGCAGCGGTGGGCGATGGCCCGCAGCCCGCGCGGCGGGCGTCCGAGCTGCTGCTCGAACGCCTCGATGTCCGCGTCGGTCGGCTCGGTCCGGTCGGTCTGGGGCGGGGGCGTCTGCATGCCTGGAGGGAGTCTCTTCGTTCTCGTCGTTCTCGGGAATGGGTCGTGCTGCTGGTGCTGCTGCCGGCCGGTGGTGGCCGTCAGTCGCCGGGGCGGTCGGCCTTGTCCACGCCGTCCCAGACGTTCGAGTACCAGGGGCGGTCGGCCCCCGCCTGTCCGGTGCGCCGGTGCTCCGCCGCCTCGGCCGCCGGGTCGTTCATGATGTAGCTGATCTCGCCCGGGCGCACGAAGTGCAGGTGTTTGCGGGCCTGCTGCTCCGCATACGCGTCGTCCTGCCAGCGGGCCTTCTCGTCGCGCAGCCGTTCGAGGCGTTTGCCGGCGGCCGCGGCCGCCCGCTGCTGCTCGGCGATCTCCGAGCGCTGGGAGACGTACTGGCGCATCGGGTACGCCAGGGCGACGACCAGCGTACAGAGGACCAGCGCCAGGAGGGCGGCCCGCCCGGTCAGCCGGCTGCGGCGGACCTGGCGGCGGCTCTGGGAGCGGTACACGTGGGCGGCGGTCCGCTCGCCGAGCTGCTTGAGCCTGGTTGCGGTGGAGAAGGTGGAGAACCGATCGCGGTTCCCGGCCATTGGTCCGCCTCCCCTGGTTGTCCGCGCGCCGACGCGCGCCCTCGGCCTTCACACTGCTCATTGCGCACTGCTCACCGCTCAGTTCGCACTACGCGCTACGCACTACGTCCCCGCACACGGTACGGGACCGGGTGCGGGGACGTACGGAGGCTCAGGGGCCCGTCAGCCCTTGAAGCGCGGGAACGCGGAGCGGCCCGCGTACACCGCGGCGTCGTCGAGGATCTCCTCGATGCGCAGCAGCTGGTTGTACTTGGCGACGCGCTCGGAGCGGGCCGGGGCGCCGGTCTTGATCTGGCCGCAGTTGGTGGCGACGGCGAGGTCGGCGATGGTGACGTCCTCGGTCTCACCGGAGCGGTGCGACATCATGCACTTGAAGCCGTTGCGCTGGGCGAGCTCGACGGCGTCGAGGGTCTCGGTCAGCGAGCCGATCTGGTTGACCTTGACGAGCAGGGCGTTGGCGGTGCCCTCCTCGATGCCGCGGGCGAGGCGCTCGGGGTTGGTGACGAAGAGGTCGTCGCCGACGAGCTGGACCTTGGCGCCGAGCTTCTCGGTGATGGTCTTCCAGCCGGCCCAGTCGTCCTCGAACAGCGGGTCCTCGATGGAGACGAGCGGGTACGCCGAGACGAGCTCCGCGTAGTAGTCGGTCATCTCGGCGGCGGAGCGGGCCTGGCCCTCGAAGTGGTACTTGCCGTCCTTGTAGAACTCGGAGGCGGCGACGTCGAGCGCGAGGGCGATGTCCTTGCCGGGGGTGTAGCCGGCCTGCTTGATGGCTTCGAGGATGAGGTCGAGGGCCTCGCGGTTGGAGCCCAGGTTCGGGGCGAAGCCGCCCTCGTCGCCGAGGCCGGTGGACAGGCCCTTGCCCTTCAGCACGGACTTGAGGGTGTGGTAGACCTCGGTGCCCCAGCGCAGGGCCTCGGAGAAGGACTCGGCGCCGATCGGCGCGATCATGAACTCCTGGATGTCCACGTTGGAGTCGGCGTGCGAGCCGCCGTTCAGGATGTTCATCATCGGAACGGGCAGCAGGTGCGCGTTCGGGCCGCCGAGGTAGCGGAACAGCGGGAGGTCGGAGGCCTCGGACGCGGCGTGCGCGACGGCGAGGGAGACGCCGAGGATGGCGTTGGCGCCGAGCGAGCCCTTGTTGTCGGTGGCGTCCAGGTCGAACATGGCCTGGTCGATCAGGCGCTGCTCGGTGGCGTCGTAGCCGACGAGCTCCGGGCCGATCTGCTCGATGACCGCGAGGACGGCCTTCTCCACGCCCTTGCCCATGTAGCGGTTGGGGTCGCCGTCGCGGAGCTCGATGGCCTCGAAGGCACCGGTGGAGGCGCCGGACGGAACGGCAGCACGGCCGGTGCTGCCGTCGTCGAGGCCCACCTCGACCTCGACCGTGGGGTTGCCTCGGGAGTCCAGGATTTCCCGGGCTACGACGACGTCGATGGACGGCACGAGCATCTCCTTCTGGGATGTGACGCTGGGTGTGCGGTGGCGTGTCGGGCCGAGGGACCGGCCCTGCCGCCTAGAGCCTAACCGCAGCCGGGGGGTCGGCCCGCCGACCGCCCGGGTCCTGGGACGAAAAAGGGCCCGAATACCCCGCTTCCGGGACATACGGACCTCGATGGGCCTGCCTCCGACCGCTGTCGGGGGCGCACGCGCCACCGCCCGGCGCGTGGGGGGATACGCGCCGGGCGGTGGGGTTCACACGTGCGGTGACCGTTCGCTTCAGTCCGCGCGGTTGCGCACGCGGGGCTTAGCGGGATGTTCAGCCGAGCTTCAGCTTCTGGCCCGGGAAGATCAGGTCGGCGTCGGAGACGATGTCCTTGTTGAGCTCGAAGAGCTTCTCCCAGCCGCCCTTGACGTTGTTGGCGTCGGCGATGGAGCCGAGCGTGTCGCCGGCCTTGACCTCGTAGGAGCCGTTGCCGGTCTTCGGGGCGGGGGCCTCGGAACGCTCGGACCGGGTCGTGGGGGCCCCGGCGGTGCGCGGGGTCTCCTTCTTGGTCTCGGTCTTCTTCGGCTGGGTCTTCTTGGTCTCGGTCTTCGGGGTCGACTTGGTGGTGGTGCTGTTGGTGGTGGTCGAACCGCCGCCGGTGTAGGCGGAGTTGGACAGACCCTTGCCGCAGTGCGGCCAGGCGCCCTTGCCCTGGCCCTTGAGGACCTTCTCCGCGATGGCTATCTGCTGCGCCTTGGAGGCCTGGTGGGCCTGCGGGGCGTACGCCTTGCCGCCGTACCCGGCCCAGGTGGAGGCCGAGAACTGCAGGCCGCCGTAGTAGCCGTTGCCGGTGTTGATGGACCAGTTGCCGCCGGACTCGCACTGGGCGACGCGGTCCCACTCCGAGGCCGTGGCGGCGGAGGCGGTGCCCGCGGTCATCAGGGGCGCGGCCACGGCGACACCGGCGACGCCGGCGAGCGTCACGATGCGGGTGGTCCGCTCGATGGCGGTGGCGCGACGGTGCTTGCCCTTGCCCGAAAGCAGCATGGAGTTCTCCTCACCGACGCCTGCGAGGTGAGCTGTCGGGTTCGGGCAGATGAGTTGCCCGGCCGCGCGGTGTGTCGCGCGGCTTCACCCCAAGCCGGTGCGTGACCGTCTTTCAACGGCCTTTGCCGGCGCCTTCGTTGGTTCCCCCGCTCCTGCCTTCGGCGCTTGACGCGACGAGTGTTCCCTCCGTCCGCCGGCAGGATTCGGCGATGCGGTCGAAGGGGCCCGCGGTGGCGAGCGGTTCAGACCGTAGACATGTCCCTCCCCGATGTTCAACGAGGAACACCGGGGAGGGAAGGCCCCTACTTGCGCTGCTTTTCATGGTGTTTGCGCAGGTGGGGGCGGGGTTTGCCCGAGCTTGCGGGCGGGACACGCCAGTTGACCGGAAGAGACGCATGTCTCATTTGAACGAACCGGACATCCAGCACCTTCCGGGCGCCCGAACTGCCCTATTTCTTCTTTAGATCCAGATTCTGGCCGGGCTTGATCAGGTTGGCGTCACCGCCGATGACCTGCTCGTTGGCCTCGTACAGCGCGCCCCAGCCCCCCGTGACGCCGTTGGCGTCCGCGATGGTCGCCAGGCTGTCGCCCTCCTTGACGGTGTACGAGGCCGGCGACGCCTCGACGGCGGGCGCACCGCGGTGCTTGCCGGTGCCCAGGGTGCTCGGGACGGCGCCCGGGTCGGTGGAGGCGCCGGGTGCCTCCGGCGTGCCCGGCGCCGCAGGGGCGGAGGAGTTGACCGGGGCGGTGGGATCGCCGCCCGGGGTGGGGGCCCCCGGCGTGCCGGGCGCGGAGCCGTCCGGGTTGCCCGGGGTGGCGCCCGGGGCGCCCGGGGTCCCGGGGGTGCCCGGCGGGGTCGGGGTGGGGGTGACCGGGTTCGCGGTCGGGTCTCCGGGGAACACCGGCGGCAGCGTCGGGGCCGTGGTCGTACCGTCCGGAGCGGGCATGACGGGCAGTCCGCTGGAGGGGCCGGTCGGAGCGGGCGGCAGCGTGTAGTTCGGCGCGGGGGTCGGGGCGCCGTAGTCCGTGGCCCGGTTGCCGGAGCCGGTCGAGGGCACCGCCTCGTCCGGGCGGCTCTGGGACTGGCCGACGGCCCGGTACTGGCCCTTCGCACCGGGGTCCACGTCCGCGGCGGGCGCGTCCTTGGTCAGGCCGGCCTGGGCCGCGCAGTTCTGCCAGGCCTCGGGGCCCTGGGAGCCGAGCACGCGCTCGGCGACGGCGATCTGCTGGGACCGGCTCGCCAGGTCGGCCCGGTCGGCGAACTCCTCGCCGCCCGCGTTCTTCCACTCCTCCTGGGTGAACTGGAGCCCGCCGTAGGCGCCGCTTCCGGTGTTGGCGCTCCAGGTTCCGCCGCTCTCGCACTCGGCGACCTTGTCCCAGGTGGCGGCTTCTGCCGCGCTCGCACCAGTGGCCGCGAGCAGCGGCATGGCCAGTGCGGAGCCGGTGACCCCGGCGGTGACGACAATCGCGGGTACCTGGCGGGGGCGTCTGTGGCGGCCGTTCCCGGAACGCATGTGCAGCACCTTTCGCATAACGGCTGGGTAACGGCAGAACCTAGCGGCCTTCGAACGATTGTCACAAGTTGAGCAAGAACCTGACTTTCCCTCAGGAAGAAATCAGATGTTTCGGGGTGTGAATCGGACAGGAAGGGTGCGCAGGCCACGCATGATCAGACCGCCCCGCCATCGAAGGTCAGTTGACGGAACAGCCAGTTCCAGATCCGGCAGACGCGTCAGCAAAGTCGCAAGCGCCGTCTGTCCCTCAAGTCGCGCGAGCGGGGCGCCCAGGCAGTAGTGGATCCCGTGCCCGTACCCCAGGTGCTGGTTGTCGACGCGGGAGAGGTCCAGGGTGTCCGGCTCGGCGAACCGCGCGGGGTCCCGGTCGGCGGCGGCGAGCACGACGAGCACAGGGTCACCGACGGCGATGTCCTGCCCCCCGAGGGTCAGCGGCCGGGTGGCGAACCGCCAAGTGGCCAGCTCCACGGGACCGTCGTAGCGGAGCAGTTCCTCGACCCCGGTCTGGAGCAGGTCGCGCTCGCCGGCGGCGAGGGACTCCTGGAGGCGGGCGCGCTGGCCGGGGTTCATGAAGAGGGAGTGGATCCCGTTGCCGATGAGGTTCACCGTGGTCTCGAAACCCGCGAACAGGAGGATGAAGGCCATGGCGGTGGCCTCGGCCTCCGTCAGGTGGTCCCCGTGGTCGCTCGCCCGGATCAGATCGGAGATGAGGTCATTGCCCAGGTCATCCCTTTTACGGTGGATGAGTTCCCCGAGATAGGTCCGCATCTGCTTCACGGAACGGGCCACTCCGCCCCGCGGACCGCCGCCGTGCCGGATCATCATCCCCGCCCAGTCACGGAAATCGTCCTGGTCCTCGCGCGGTACGCCGAGCATCTCGCAAATGGCGTAAATGGGCAGCGGGAAGGCGAACTCGTGGATGAGATCCGCCTCACCCCGCCCGGCGAAGGCGTCGATGAGTTGATCGGTCAGCTCCTGCACCCGGGGTGTGAACTCCGCCACCCTGCGCGGCGTGAACGCCTTCGACACCAGGCGCCGCAGCCGGGTGTGGTCCGGCGGGTCGATGTTCAGCAGATGCGTCATCAGCTCCGCCTTGCGCTCCCCCGGGATCCCGGTCTTGCCCTTGGCGTGCGCCGGCTCCGCGTGGTGCGCCGGGTTCTTGCTGAGCCGCTGGTCGGCGAGGGCCTGACGGGCGTCGGCGTACCGCGTCACCAGCCAGGCCTCCACCCCGCTGGGCAGCCTCGTGCGGTGCACCGGGGAGTGCTCGCGCAGCCAGGCGTACGCGGGATAGGGGTCGGTCGCGAACTCCCAGTCGAACAGGGTCGGGCCCTGGGCGGGAGCGGGGTCTTCGGGGGCTGCGGAGGTCGGCTCGTGCACCCGTCGACGGTATCCCGACCGCCGGACGCCGCCCCATATGGGGCGTTCGCCGCGGCTGTCCGCAGATCGGCCGACGCTTGACGCCGCCTCGCCGGCCGTTCCTACTGTCGGACCTGTGGATGTGAGGATCTTGAAGAGCAGCTTCGCGGTGGTGGAGAGACGGGCCGAGCACGCCGTGAAGTACTTCTACTCCCACCTCTTCTGGCACAACCCCGCGATCCGTGAGCTCTTCCCGTCCGCCTCCCACGACATGCAGCGCCAACGCGACCGGCTCTTCGCCGCCCTGACCCACGTCATCGCGCACCTCGAACACGAGAGCCTGCGCGGCTACCTCCACGACCTCGGCCGCGACCACCGCAAGTTCCTCACCCGCCCCGAGCACTACGCGGCCGTCGGCGCCAGCCTGCTCGCCGCGCTCGCCGAGACCTCCGGGGCGGCCTGGACCCCGAGCGTGGAGAAGGCCTGGGCCGAGGCCTACCAGGTGGTCGCCGACGCGATGACCGCGGGCGCCGCCACCGGCGAGGACCGGCCCTGGTGGAACGCCGAGATCGTGCGCCACCTCACCTACGGCACCGACGTAGGGGTGCTGACCCTCCGCCCCGAAGCCCCCTTCCCCTACCGGCCCGGCCAGTACGCGAGCGTGTCCAGCGAGCGCGTCCCGCGGACCTGGCGCGCGTACTCCATCGGCAACGCCCCGCGCCCCGACGGCACCCTCGACCTGCACGTCAGCCGGATCGAGCAGGGCCGGCTCAGCACCGCCCTGGTCCGCGAGGCGGCCCCCGGCGAGATGCTGCGGCTCGGCTCGGCCGGCGGGGAACTGACCTTCCGCCGCGCCGACCGCCCGGTCAGCCTGATCGCCGCCGGGACCGGCTGGGCACCGGTCCGGGCCCTCCTGGAGGAGCTCGCCGCGCATCCCCCCGAGCAGGACGTACGGCTCTTCGTCGTCGCCCGGGACGCCGCGCACCTCTACGACCGCCCGCTCATCGAGGCGTACGCCGCCGCCTTCCGCTGGCTCGGCGTCACCTACATCACTCCCGCGCCCGGCCGGCACCGCAACGAGGCCACCGCCCGGCTGGCGACCGCACTGGGCCACCGCGGGCTCTGGCCTGACCAGGACGTCTACCTCAGCGGCCCGCCCGTGTTCGTCGACGAGACCGTGCAACTGCTGCGGAGTCTCGGCGTCCGCCCCGGCCGCATCTTCCACGACACGCTGCCCGCCGCCGGCGCCGGCCACGGCCCGGCCGGACGTCCGCTGGGCTTCGGCGAGTGGTTCCTGCACCGCCCCGCCCCGCACTGGCTGGACCCGTCGCGGCGCGCACCGCGCAACGCCTGACCCCTCTGCCCGGCCCCGGCGGCAGCCGCCGCGGCAGGCCCCGGCGGCGGCCGCCGGTGGCTACGCGCCGACGCCCTCCGCGGCGCGGATCGCGTCCCGGTAGGTGCGGGCCGCCGCGCGGAGCGCCGTCTCGGGGTCGATGCCCGCCGCCTCGGCCCGCGCCGCCATCCGCAGCAGCTCGTACCCGATCCCCTCGCCGTCCGGCAGCTCCACCGCCACGCCGCCCGCCCGGACCCGGCCCGCCAGCTTGGCCGCGAGGGCCAGGCCCGGCTGACCCAGCGGGACCCCGTCGGTGACCGACTCCCGCTGCTTCTCCGCCGCCTTGGTGCGCTGCCAGTGCGCACCGCTGTCCTCCGCGGTCCGCGCTTCGGCGTCGCCGAAGACGTGCGGGTGCCGGTGGATCAGCTTCTCGACGAGGCTGCCGGCCACGTCGTCCACGGAGAACGGCTCGTCCGGGTGCTCCTCGGCGATCCGCGCGTGGAAGACCACCTGGAGCAGGACGTCGCCGAGCTCCTCGCGCAGCTCCTGCCGGTCCCCGTCCTCGATGGCCTCGACCAGCTCGTACGCCTCCTCCATCGCGTACTTCACCAGGCCCTCGTGGGTCTGGCGCGAGGTCCACGGGCACTCCCTGCGGACCCGGTCCATCACCTGGACCAGGTCGAGCAGCCGCGCGCCGGGCAGGTCGTACGAGCCGGGCAGCAACTCCAGGTCGGGCATCGCGACCCGGCCGGAGCCGGCCAGCCGGGCCAGGCCGTCGGTGAGCCGGCGGTCGCCCTCGCCTGCCGGGATCAGCACGACCGTGCGCCCGCCGGCGCAGGCCTCGACCAGGTTCTGCGCGTCCGGGCTGTCGATGGCGACGTCGACGCCCGCCTCCCGCAGGTACGGCAGCTGCGGGTGCTCCGGGTCGGTGCACAGCACCTGGTCCGCGGCGTGCAGGGTCTGCCAGGCCGGCCAGGACAGCAGGCCGGGGGCGACCCGGTGGCTGGCGGTGAGCAGGACGATCCGGCCGGCGGCGGTCTCGTCGGCCGGCGCGTCGGCCGGATCGGGGGCGGGTTCGGCGGCGTGGGGGTTCACCCTTCGAACCTACCTCGCTCCCGCGGCCCCCCGCCGGGGGCCCCGGCCCCCGGGGCTCAAGCTCCGGCGGGGGGCTGCCCGGGCCGGGTCCGCTGGGTGATCCAGGGGGTGACCTGGTCGCCGATGACGATCTGCTGCGCGTCCCAGGCCCCGTAGCGCGGGTTCACCTGGATGTGCAGGGCCTTCGCGGCCGCGCCGAGTTGCTCCAGGGCCTTCTCCTCGCTGCCGTAGTGGGCGAAGAGCCGGTCCCGCAGCAGCCTGAAGCGGAGGTCCGCGTCCAGCTGGCCGGGGGCCAGTTGGGCCTGCTCCAGGGCGGAGGCCTCCAGCCTCTCGGCGCTGCCCGCCTTCTGGAGCTGGCCGTCCCGGAACTCCTCCAGCTCCCGCTGGCTGACGCTGATGCCCGCGTCCTTCGCGGCGCGCTCCAGGACGGCCGTCTGGAGCATCCTGTTGAGCTTGACCCGCTCCAGGCCCGGCGTGGACTGGATGAGCCCGGCCGCGGCCTCGCCGGCCCGGTTCTGCGCGGCGCGGACGTCGTTCACCTGGGCCTGGAGCGCTGAGGTGGTGATCCGTTCGCCGCCGACGACGGCCGCTGTTCCGGGGCGTGCCTCGCCCGAGCAGGCGGACAGCAGGGGGGTCGCCGCGAGCAGGGCGGCGGATACGGAGAGCGCAGTGCGACGGTGCAAAGGAGCCTCCAGGGCCGGGAGATTGTGCGTCGGTGCACAAAGGCCGTGCGGTGATCGATGGTATGCAGTCCGGGTGGCCCGAGCCACTGGTTCGACCAACGATTCCCGGGGTGTCGCGGTACGCGCGTGGTGTCCGGGGTTGGTGTCCAGGGTTGGTGTCCGGGCCATCCTGCGGCCACCCCGGGGTCCCCCGCGGATGGCAGGGTCGGCCCACCATGTCGACACCGCTCCGCCCGCCGCTCCGCCCACAGCTCCGGCCGCCGGTCCGGTCCCGGCCGGGATCCGCGCGCCGCTCCCCGCGCCGACCGAGCCTGGCGGGCTCGGCGCTCGCCGCCCTGCTGACGACGGTGGCCGTCTGCGCCGGGGACGCGGCCGCCCGCGTCTTCCCGTACGGGCACCGCCACCGCAGCGTCAACGACCTCGGCAACCAGTTCGTCCCCTTCCACGCCCACCTGTGGGACCTGCTGCACGGGCGGGCCCGCGGCGGGCTGCTGCTCAACTGGCAGTCCGGCTACGGCACGAGCTTCCTGCCCGACTTCGGCACCTACCTGGCCAGCCCGTTCGCCCCGCTCGTCGCCCTGTTCCCGCGGCAGGACATCGACCTCGCGGTGTACGCCGTCACCGTCTCGAAGACGGCGGCCGCCGCGGCCGCGATGGCCTGGCTGCTGCGCACGCAGGCCCGCGGCCCGTGGTGGGCGGCGGGCCTGCTGGGGGCCTCGTACGCACTGTGCGGCTGGTCGGTGGTCGAAGCCGCGTACAACCCGATGTGGCTGGACGGGCTGATCGCGTTCCCGCTGCTGTGCCTGACCGGCGAATGGGCGCTGCGAGGGCGCCGGTTCACCGCCGCGGTGCTCGTGGCCGCGGTGTGCTGGACGGCGAACTTCTACACCGCCTACATGGCCACCCTGGGGGCCGCACTGGTGCTCCTGGTGCGGGTGGTGCTCACGCGTCCGGGGGTGCGGGAGCGGCTGTCCGTGGTGGGCCGGGCGGCGGCGGCCACCGTGCTGGGCGTCGCCGTGTCCGCCCCGGTGCTGGTGCCGCTCTTCCTGAGCTCGCGCCAGGCCTACCCCGGCTGGAGCCGGCAGTTCCGGCCGGTGCCGTGGGCGGACGTCTTCGCCCGCCTGCTGCCCGGCACCTATTCGTTCTCCTCCCCCGCGCTGTTCATCGGGACGGGCACGCTGCTGCTGGTGGCCGCCCTGCCGTTCCACCGGGAAGTGCCGCTGCGCTCCCGGCTGTGGTGGACGGGGCTGGCCGCTGCGGTGCTGCTCTCGTTCCAGTGGATGCCGACGCACCTGGCCTGGCACGTTTTCGCCACCCCGAACGGCAGCCCGTACCGGCAGACCTTCGTGCTCGCGGGGATCGCCGTGATCGCAGCCTGGGCGGCCCTCGCGGGCGGGCTGCCGGGGCTGCGGGCGCTCACGGCGGGTGCGGGGGTGCTGGGCGCGGCGGCCCTCGCAGCCACCGGCAGCCCGCTGGCCACGGGCTGGGGGCTCGCACTGTTCTGCTGCGGGCTGGCCCTGGCCGCGGCGGCCTGGTGGCTCCTGCGGCCCGCACTCGCCGGCCCGAACCCGCCCGGCCCGGCGTCCCCGCCCGGCCGGCCGTTGCCATCCGCGCGGCGTCGGCTCGCCTGGCCGGCGGTGGCCGTGCTGGCCGCCGTCCTGGCCGGGCAGGCCGCGGCGACCACGGCGTTCGGCCACCGGGGCAAACTCGGCGGCCTCGACGACTACCCCTCCTGGGGCCGCGTCCACACCGCGCGGGCCGCCGCCCTGGCGGCGGCCGGCGGCTGGCCCGCGTACCGCACCGACCCGAGCCGGCCGGCCCTGTCGGGCAACGACCCGCTGCTGCTGGGCGGGGAGGGCGGCGCCTACTACAGCAGCCACACCCCGGACGTGTTCACCCGCACCATGGCGGCCCTCGGCGCCGGCTGGACCTCACGGGGCCGCAACGTACAGAGCATCGACAACCCGGTGACCGACGCCCTGTTCGCGGTCGGCGCCCGGCTCCGGCCGGACGGCACGGTCGCCCGCACCGCGGCGCTCCCGCTGGTCACGCTCCGCCCGCCCGGCCCCGCCCCCGCCTACGGGGAGTCGCCCTTCACCAACCAGGAACTCCTCCTGGGCGCCCGGGTGTACGAGGACCCGGTCGCACCGGGCGTGTGCCGCGCGGGCACCGAGGCCTTCCTGTGGGCCCCCGAGTACAACGCGACGGCCCGCCTCGCCGACGGGCCCGCCTTCCGTCTGAACGGCAACCCGCCGCGCAACCGGGCGGCCCTCCAGCCCCTCGGCCCCTCGCACGGCGGCTCCTCCGCGCTGGTCTTCGACGCCCCGGCGCCACCCCGCTGGACGCTGTCCTGCCTGGACCGCGGACGGCTGGACGCGGCCGTGGCCGGGCTGCGGGCGCGGGCCGCCGAATCGGTGCGGGTCGGGCCGGCGGGCGTCCGCGCCAGCCTGCCCGCCGGTTCCAGGGGCACGGCGGTGCTGGCCGCACCCGCGATCGCCGGTTGGACCTGCAACGGCCGCCCGGCAGAAGCCCACCTGGGCCTCGTCGCCGTGCCCGTGGCCGCCGGAACCGCCGCCGTGGACTGCAGGTTCCGGCCGCCGGGCCTGCTACCGGGAGCGGCGGCCGCCGCGGCCGCCCTGCTGGTGGTGGCCGGCCTGGCGGTGCGGCGGTGGCGTCAGCGGACCCGGCCCAGCCACTGAAGGGTGCGGCGGACCTCGGCGGAGAACGGGTGCCCGGGACCGTGCACCCGCTCCGCGTCGAACAGCAACCGGGCCAGGGTGTCGTGGGCGGCCGGCCGGTCGCCCATCGACAGCAGCAGGTGCGCTATCCGGCGGCGGACCTCCAGCGGCAGACCCGGGTCCGGGTTCGCGTAGTGGTTCTCGAACAGCGGCAGCAACGATCGGTACTCCGCCAGCGCCGCGGCCGGCTCCCCGAGCTGCTCCAGGCACTGGGCGGCGTCGTAGCGGAACCGCAGGGCCTGGGCGTCGCCGGCCGGGAAATCCTCGGCGAGGCGGCGCAGTTCGGGCAGGGCCCGCCGGTACTGGCCGTCGTCCATGAGTGTGGCCGCGTACTGCTTGCGCAGGCTCCGGACCACCGGCGAGTGCTCGCCGTGCTCGGCGGCCGCCGCCGGCAGGATCCCACCGAGGATGTCCACGGCCTGGGTCAGGCGGCCCTGGTCGAGGAGGCTGCGGGCCTCGTCGACGGCCGCCGGGATGTCCGGCCGGGCCGGCGGCGCGGTCGGCTGCGGCGGGATCGCCGCGGCCCGGTCCGGCCAGGGGGCGTGCGGGCGCAGGAAGGGGCGGGTGGGGTCCAGGGTCGCGGCCGGGGTGCCCTGCTGCGGCAGCAGCGGCGCGAGGGCCTCGTACACCTGCTGCGCGGACGCGGGCCGGTCCTGCGGGTCCTTGGCCAGCAGGTGCAGCAGGACCGCCTCCAGCTGGTGCGGGACCTCCGGGCGGGTGCGGCGCACCGGGGCCGGCGGCTCGTACAGGTGCCGGTGCAGCACGCCGAGAGCGGTGGACCCGGCGAACGGAACGTTCCCGCTGAGGAGTTCGTACAGCAGGACGCCCAGGGCGTACAGGTCGGTGTACGGGCCCACCGCGCCGCCCATCGCCTGCTCGGGCGCCATGTACGCGGGGCTACCGATCGGGGTGCCGGTGCTGGTGAGGCGGGTGGTGTCGGTGTCCATCACCGAGGCGACACCGAGGTCGAGGACCAGGACGGTGCCGTCGGGACGGACCATCACGTTGCGCGGCTTGAGGTCGCGGTGCACGATCGGCACCGCGTGCACGGCGGACAGCACCCCGCACAGCTGCGCGACGACGGCCACGGCCCACTGCCACGGGTAGGGGTCGCGGGCGGCGAGGTGGTCGGCCAGGTTGTCACCCTCGACGTACCCCATCACGAGGAACAGCTCGTCGCCGTCGCTGCCCGCGTCGTGGACCGTGACCAGGCCCGGGTGGTCCACCTGCGCGGTGACCCGGCACTCGCGCACGAAGCGGCGGCGCAGCTCGTCGGCGACCGAGCCGGGCCCGGCCACCTTGTCCGGGCGCAACAGCTTGACGGCGACGCGCCGGTCCAGGCGCTGGTCGTACGCCGTCCACACCTGGCCCATGCCGCCCTGGCCCAGGAGGGAAGCCAGCCGGTAGCGCTCGCCGATGATCCGGTTGTCGTCCGTCACCGGGCCGGGCCCTCACCCTCGGTACGGGGCGGGGTGGGCGGCGGGGTCTGCTTGCGCAGCAGCTCGCTCAGCTCGTCGAGTTCGGCCCGGACCTGGCCGATGCGCGGCGGCGTCACGGGGCCCGGAGCCGGCGCCTGCGGTTGCGGCTGCGGCATCGGCTGGGCCTGGAGGCGGGGCTGCATCGGCTGGGTCTGCGCCTGGGGGTAGCCGTACCCGGCCTGCGACGGCTGGGTCTGCTGCGGCGGCACGTACGGGGCGGGCTGCGCCGGGTACCAGGCGGCGGCACGGGCCGCGGCCAGGCGGTCGTAATGGCGGATGTCGGCCACGAGGAAGTAGATGCAGGTGGCGATACCGGTCAGGATGGTGCCGAAGGCGCCGGTGTTGCCCTGCCAGCCGTCGGTGTTGGGCGTGGGATCGGCGTCGATGAGCATCACCCAGGCCACGGTGAGCGCGAAGTTGACGACCAGCAGGACCCAGTCCACGGTCCGGCGGGTGAGGATCGCCAGCCGCACCATCGTGGCCCACCCGAAGAAGCCGCAGCTCAGGACAGGGATCAGGGCGAACAGCACGCGCAGTGCCACCACACCCCCGGAACTGGGCTGGGGGCCTTGCTGCGGCTGGAGGCCGGGGCCGTGCATCGCTGCTCCTGACGGACCGTGTCGACGAAGTTCAGGGTTCGAGGGTATACAGCGTTTCCAGTCGCCATCGAGGGGATACGCGCAACCGTTGCAGGCTTGCCGCACGCACCCCCGCGGCGGCGCCCGGAACCCCCGCGCTCCCGGCGCGGGCTTCGAGGACCGGGTCCGCCGACGCCGCGAAGCAGGCGGTGGCCCAACCGGAAGCAACCGTCCCCGGCCGGGCCCTCACCTGCTCACGAGCTCACGAGCTCACGAGCCGAGGACCGTGGTGAGGAACTCGCCCGTCCAGGCCAGCAGCTCCCGGCCGACCAGCGGCTTGCCGCCCACCCGCGCGGTCTTCGGCCGCGGCACCAGCACCTGCGAGGCGGCCGCCTTGACGACCGTGCCCGGGTAGAGGCGCTTGAGGCGGAGCTCCTGCGATTCGCGCAGCTCCACCGGCGAGAAGCGGATGTTGCCGCCCTGGAGGGTGATGTCCCCGACCCCGCAGGCCCGCGCCAGCATCCGCAGCCCGGCGACCAGCAGCAGGTTCTCCACCGGCTCGGGCAGCTTGCCGTAGCGGTCGGTGAGTTCCTCGCGGACGGCCTTGATGTCCTCCTCCGAGTTGGCCGACGCGATCGACCGGTAGGCCTGCAGGCGCAGCCGCTCGCCGGGTGCGTAGTCGTGCGGGACGTGTGCGTCGACCGGCAGCTCGATCTTGACCTCCAGCGGCGGCTCCTCCTCCGCCTGCCCCTCGACGGCGGCCCGGTAGTCGGCCACGGCCTCACCGACCATCCGGATGTACAGGTCGAACCCGACGCCCGCGATGTGGCCGGACTGCTCGCCGCCGAGCAGGTTTCCGGCGCCGCGGATCTCCAGGTCCTTCATCGCCACGTACATGCCCGCGCCCATCTCGGTGTGCTGGGCGATCGTCGCGAGCCGCTCGTGCGCCGTCTCGGTCAGCGGCCGCTCCGGCGGGTACAGGAAGTACGCGTACCCGCGCTCGCGGCCACGGCCGACGCGGCCGCGGAGCTGGTGCAGTTGGGAGAGGCCGAAGGTGTCGCCCCGCTCGACGATCAGGGTGTTGGCGTTGGAGATGTCGATGCCGGACTCGACGATCGTCGTCGAGACGAGCACGTCGAACTTCTTCTCCCAGAAGTCCACCACGACCTGCTCCAGGGCCTGTTCGGACATCTGGCCGTGGGCGGTCGCGATCCGCGCCTCGGGCACGATCTCGCGCAGCCGGGCCGCGGCCCGGTCGATCGACTCCACCCGGTTGTGGATGTAGAAGACCTGGCCCTCGCGCAGCAGCTCGCGCCGGATCGCCGCGCCGATCTGCTTCTCCTCGTACGGGCCGACGAAGGTGAGCACCGGGTGCCGCTCCTCCGGCGGGGTGGTGATCGTCGACATCTCGCGGATGCCGGTCACCGCCATCTCCAGGGTGCGCGGGATCGGCGTCGCGGACATCGTCAGCACGTCCACGTTGGCCCGCAGCTTCTTCAGCTGCTCCTTGTGCTCGACGCCGAAGCGCTGCTCCTCGTCGACGATGACCAGGCCCAGGTCCTTGAACTTCGTCTCCTGCGAGAAGAGGCGGTGGGTGCCGATGACCACGTCCACCGCGCCCTCCTTCAGGCCTTCCAGGGTGGCCTTGGCCTCGGTGTCGCTCTGGAACCGGGACAGCGCCTTCACGTTGACCGGGAACTGGCTGTAGCGCTCGGAGAAGGTCCCGTAGTGCTGCTGCACCAGCAGCGTCGTCGGGACGAGGACGGCGACCTGCTTGCCGTCCTGGACGGCCTTGAACGCCGCCCGCACCGCGATCTCGGTCTTCCCGTAGCCGACGTCGCCGCAGATCAGTCGGTCCATGGGGACGGACTTCTCCATGTCCTCCTTCACCTCGGCGATGGTGGTCAACTGGTCCGGGGTCTCCGCGTACGGGAAGGCGTCCTCCAGCTCCCGCTGCCAGGGGGTGTCCGCGCCGAAGGTGTGGCCGGGGGCCGCCATCCGCGCGCTGTACAGCTTGATCAGGTCGGCGGCGATCTCCTTGACCGCCTTCTTGGCGCGCGCCTTGGTCTTGGTCCAGTCGGCGCCGCCGAGCCGGTGCAGGGTGGGGGCCTCGCCGCCGACGTACTTGGTGACCTGCTCCAGCTGGTCGGTGGGGATGTACAGGCGGTCGCCGGGCTGGCCGCGCTTGGCGGGGGCGTACTCGACGAGGAGGTACTCGCGGGTGGCGCCCTGCACGGTGCGCTGCACCATCTCCAGGTAGCGGCCCACGCCGTGCTGCTCGTGGACGATGTAGTCGCCGACCTCCAGGGTCAGGGGGTCGATGGACTTGCGGCGCCGGGTCGGCATCCGGCCCAGGTCCTTGGTGGCGGTCCGCTGGCCGGTCAGGTCGGTCTCGGTGAGGACGGCCAGGCGCAGCGCCGGGTCGACGAAGCCGGTGGCCAGCGAGCCGCAGGCCACGTGGACGAGGTGCGGTTCCAGGGCGGCGAGGTCGGCCTCCAGTCGGGCCGGGAGGCCCTCCCCGCCGAGGACCTCGACGGTGCGGGCGGCCGGGCCGTGGCCCTCGGTGAGGTACACGGTGCGCCAGCCGTCGGCGAGCCAGGCCTTGGTGTCGGCGAGGGCCCGGGCGGTGTCCCCGCGGTAGGTCTCGGGAGCGTGCATGCCCAGCTTCAGCGTGTCGGCGGCGACTTCGTCGGCGTCGGCGGCGAACGGGGAGACCGACCACCACATCATGCCGAGCTCGCGGGCCCGGTCGCGGACGTCCGCGATCCCGCGCAGCGAGGCCGCGCCGACGTCGATGGGGGCGTCGCCGCCGCCGGCGGTGGCCGCCCAGGACGCCATGAGGAACTCCTGGCTGGTGGCGACCAGGTCGGCGGCCCGGGTCCGCACCCGCTCCGGGTCGCACACCACGGCCATGGACCCGGCGGGCAGGACGTCGACGAGCAGCTCCATCTCGTCGACGAGGACGGGGGCGAGGGACTCCATGCCCTCCACGGCGATCCCCTCGGCGATCTTGTTCAGGAGTTCGCCCAGCTCGGGGTGGTCCTCGGCGAGGGCGGCGGCGCGCTCGCGCACCTCCTCGGTCAGCAGCAGCTCGCGGCAGGGCGGGGCCCACAGGCCGTGCTCGGCGACCTCCAGGGACCGCTGGTCGGCGACCTTGAAGTAGCGGATCTCCTCGACCTCGTCGCCCCAGAACTCGATGCGGAGCGGGTGCTCCTCGGTGGGCGGGAACACGTCGAGGATGCCGCCGCGGACGGCGAACTCGCCGCGCTTCTCCACCAGCTCGACACGGGCGTACGCGGCTGCCGCGAGGGCTTCGGTGACCTCGCCGAGGTCGGCGCTCCCGCCCTGCCGCAGACTGACGGGCACCAGGTCGGCGAGTCCCTTGACCTGCGGCTGGAGCACGGAGCGGATCGGCGCGACCACGACAGACACCGGCCCGGCCGCCGGGTCGTCCTTGCTCGGGTGCACCAGCCGGCGCAGCACGGCCAGGCGCCGGCCCACGGTGTCGCTGCGCGGGGAGAGCCGCTCGTGGGGCAGCGTTTCCCAGGACGGGAACTCCGCCACTTCCTCGGGCGGCAGGAACGACCTCAGCGCGGCGGCCAGGTCCTCGGCTTCCCGCCCGGTGGCGGTGACCGCGAGCACGGTCCGGCCGGTACGCGCGGCCAGCGCGGCGATCGCGAAGGGCCGGGCGGCGGGCGGGCCGACGAGGTCCACGTGCATGCGGTTGCCGTCCCCGGCCGCGGTGACCGCCTCGGCGATGGCGGGGTCCCTGGTGACGGCGTCGAGCAGTCCGTGCAGGCTCATGAAGGAGGCTTTCCGTCCGGTTGAGGGGCAACGCGAAGGGCCCGACACGCGTGCGGGCCGGGGGTTCCCACCCTACGCCCGCCGCCCCGCCCGGACCTCCCGCAACGGCAACGGACGGCGGACGGCGGACGGCGCGGGCCGGCCTCCCGAAGTCCCGGCCCGCGGGCTCCCGGGATCCTCCCGGCGGGCGGGGCACGGCGCAGGCCCCGGCCACCCTTTCGGGTTGCCGGGGCCTGCGCACCCCCGTGACGACCGCCCGTGCGCCCGGGCCCGGCCCTACTCGCTGGCGATCGCGTTCAGTACGTTCATCCGCCCCGCCCGGAAGGCCGGGACCAGCGCGGCGAACAGGCCCACGAAGGCCGATCCGACGAAGACCCCGATGATCGTCGGCCACGGGACCTCCAGCACCCGCAGGCCCTGGAGGGCGAGCAGCTTCTGCGCGGCGATCCCCCAGCCCATGCCCAGGCCCAGGCCCAGCAGCGCCCCGAAGAGGGCGATGACCACCGACTCCAAGCGGATCATGCGGCGCAGCTGGCGGCGGGAGAGGCCGATGGCGCGCATCAGGCCGATCTCGCGGGTCCGCTCGACCACCGAGAGGGCCAGGGTGTTCACGACACCGAGCACCGCGACGATGATCGCGAGGGCCAGCAGCCCGTACACCATGTTCAGCAGGGTGCCGACCTGGTCCTTGAGGACCTGCTTGTAGTCGGTCTGGTTGAGGACCTTGTACTGCGGGTACGCGGCCATGCTGTCCTTGAGGGCCGTGTAGGCCGTGGCCTCCTGTCCGTCGACGGCCTTGGCCAGCAGCATGAACGGGCGGGGCATCTGCTCGGCCGGCACGTACGCCTCGACGGTGGCCGTGGCGATGTACATGACCCCCTTGTCGAGGTTGCCGTCGTCGTCGGTGACGGCGGCGACCTTCAGCTTCGCGGTGGAGCCCCCGGTGAAGGCGACCGTCAGCTCGTCACCCACCTCGACCCCGTGCTCCTCCGCGTACAGGGAGCCGACCGACATCACGCCCGGCCCGTACGCGTCCGCGTGCCGCCCCGCCTTCATCTTGCGGCGGACGTCGTCCGCGTACGACGGGTCGGTGACGCTGATGCTCTCCTCGACGGTGGAGCCGTCCGGGGCGGTCACCTTGGCGCCGACCCCCCGGTAGGCGGTGACGTGGTCCAGGCCCGCGCTGCCGCGCATCGCCTTCTCCGCCTGCGGGACCAGGGGCTGGCCGTTCTGCGACTGGACGATGTAGTCGGCGCCGACCGACTTGTCGAGCTCCTCGGTGGCGGAGGCCACCATCGACGAGCCGACCACGGACAGGCAGGCGACCAGCGCCAGGCCGATCATCAGCGCGGCGGCGGTGGCGCCCGTACGGCGCGGGTTGCGCAGCGCGTTGCGCTCGGCGAGCCGGCCCACGGATCCGAAGGGCTTCAGCACCGCCCCGGACAGCACCCGCACCACGCCTCCCGCGAGCAGCGGGCCGATCACGATGAAGCCGATGAGGGTGAGGACGACGCCGGCGGCCAGCCACAGCGAGCCGGCGGCGGCCTCGTCGGCACCCGCGGCGAGGAGCAGCCCGCCCACGCCGAGGCCGGTGAGGACCAGTCCGATCACGGCGCGTACGGCGCCGGCCTTGACGTCGCCGGGGGTGCCCGCCTCGCGCAGGGCGGCCATCGGGGAGACCTTCCCCGCACGGCGGGCCGGGACGTAGGCGGAGACGACGGTGACGACGACGCCGAGGACGAGGCCGATGACCGGGGTCGTCCACAGGACGGTCAGGTCGTCGGTGGACAGCTTCATGCCCACGCCGCCCATGATCTCCATCAACCCGACGGCCAGGCCCACGCCCGCCCCGACGCCGAGGAGGGAACCGACGACGCCCAGCAGCAGGGCCTCGAACAGGACCGACCGGTTGACCTGCTCCCGGCCGGCACCGACGGCACGCATCAGGCCGATCTCGCGGGTGCGCTGGGCGACCAGCATCGAGAAGGTGTTGAAGATGAGGAAGATGCCGACGAGGAACGCGACGGCCGCGAAGCCCAGCATCACGTACTTCATGATGTCGAGGAAGGCGCCCACGTCCTTGCGGCCGGCGTCGGCGGCCTCCTTGGCGGTCTGCAGCTTGAAGGTGTCCGCGCCGAGGGCGGCGGACAGGTTCGCCTTGAGCCGGTCGTCGCTGACGCCGTCCCCGGCGGTCACGTAGACGTTGGTGAACCGGTCGGTGCGGCCGAGGAGTTCACGCTGGGCGGTGGCGGTGTC
Organism: Streptomyces sp. NPDC059851; assembly: GCF_042732005.1. NCBI lineage: Bacteria > Bacillati > Actinomycetota > Actinomycetes > Kitasatosporales > Streptomycetaceae > Streptomyces > Streptomyces sp. NPDC059851. The sequence goes on from NZ_JBHWJJ010000065.1 coordinate 37,069, forward strand.
GTAGTAGACGACGGTCGCGCCGGGGTTGGTCGCCTTGAAGGTGGCGATGCCGCTGATCCGCGCCCGGAAGTCGCCGGTGACGGTGATGGCGCGCAGCTCGTCGCCGAGCTTCAGCCCGTGCTTCTCGGCGGTGTCGGCGTCGACCATCACCTCGGTCGGACCGCGCGGCGGGTGACCGGAGGTCACCTCCATCGCCTTCAGCTCGTTGTCGTTCCAGCTCGCGGCGACCGTCGGGGCGCCGGAGGTGGGGCCGATGTTCTTGTTGTCGGCGTCCACGACGGTCACGGCCACGGACACGACGACACCCTGCGCGGACCGGACGCCCTCGACGCGGGTGACCTTCTCGACCGTGTCCGCGGGAATGGACTGTGGGCGGCCGTTGGCCGGGATCCCCTCGTCGCCCTCGGACCCGCCGCCCTTCTCCGGTTCGCGGGCGCCGACGGTGACGTCGGCGGCGGTGCTGGAGAACAGCTTGTCGAAGGTGGTGTTCATGGTGTCGGTGAACACCAGGGTGCCGCAGACGAAGGCGACGGAGAGCAGCACGGCGACCGCCGACAGCGCCATCCGCCCCTTGTGAGCGAGGAAGTTGCGCAGCGAGGTCTTCAGGACGGTCACGACGTCCGCCCCCGGGCGTCGAAGTCCTTCATCCGGTCCAGGACCTGGTCAGCGGTGGGAGCGTGCATCTCGTCCACGATCCGGCCGTCGGCGAGGAAGACGACCCGGTCCGCGTACGAGGCGGCCACCGGGTCGTGCGTGACCATGACGATCGTCTGGCCCAGCTCGTCCACCGAACGGCGCAGGAAGCCGAGGACCTCGGCGCCCGCCCGGGAGTCCAAGTTCCCGGTCGGCTCGTCGCCGAAGATGATCTGGGGGCGGGCCGCGAGGGCACGGGCGACCGCCACGCGCTGCTGCTGGCCGCCGGACAGCTGGGTCGGACGGTGCTTCAGCCGGCCCGCCAACCCGACCGTTTCCACCACGCGGTGCAGCCACTCCTGGTCGGGCTTGCGCCCGGCTATGTCCATGGGCAGCGTGATGTTCTCCAGGGCGTTCAACGTCGGCAGCAGGTTGAACGCCTGGAAGATGAACCCGATCCGGTCCCGGCGCAGCTGGGTGAGCTTCTTGTCCTTCAGGCCGGTGATCTCGGTGTCGTCCAGGAAGATCTGCCCGCTCGTCACCGTGTCGAGGCCGGCGAGGCAGTGCATCAGCGTGGACTTGCCGGACCCCGACGGGCCCATGATCGCAGTGAACTGCCCGCGCGCGATGTCCACGTCCACGGCGTCGAGGGCCACCACGCGCGTCTCGCCGGAACCGTAGGCCTTGACGACCCGACGCGCCCGGGCAGCGACGGCTGCGTGGCCTCCGCTTCCCCCGTGCCTGGTCTTGGTGATGGCCGTTGTCACGGTGATTCCCCTCGTTCGTGCGGGTGTGGGTGTGGGTGTGCGGCTGCGCGCGGGCCGCCGGTTCGAAGTGTGTGCCGCGGAGGGGGTCCGGCGCCCTGGTGCCGCTCGCCGTATCCACCGGGGGGTTAACCCCACCCCCGCTCGTATGCATCAGTTAAGGACACCGCGGAACAGCGGTCCTCCTCCGCCGGAACGAACGGCCCCCGGGCTCCCCGTGGGGAGCAACCCCTAGGGGAACTGCGCCCCTCGATGGAGGCCGGGTGAGGGATACCGCCCGGCCGCACCCCGGTGAGAAGGTGTTTCCGGCAGGTACGTGCACAGTGAAAGGATCTTGGTGGGTACGGAGGAGAGCACCGGAGAGCATCCCGGGAAGGCCCGGGAGGACAGCGGCGACGGCATACCCACCGACGGGTCCTGCGCCCACACCGGCCCGGCCGCCACGGACACCGCGCAGGACGCGGGCGGCGCGGGCACGGTAGGCGGCGCAGCAGGCGGCACGGACGGCGCGAAGAGCACGGGCGCCACGGATGCGGCGGGCAAGGCGGGCACCGCGGACCGGGGGCGACCGCGCACCGCCGTCGTCGCCGCCCTGATGCTCAGCATGGCCCTCGTCGCCCTCGAAAGCTCCGTCGTCGCCACCGCCGTCCCCCAGATCGTCGGCGACCTCGGCGGCTTCTCCGTCTTCTCCTGGCTCTTCGCCGGCTACCTCCTCGCCGTCACCGTCACCCTCCCCGTCTACGGCCGCCTCTCCGACACCCTCGGCCGCAAACCCGTCCTCCTCTTCGGCATCGCCGTGTTCCTCGCCGGATCCCTGCTGTGCACCCTCGCCTGGAACATGGCCGCACTCATCGCGTTCCGCATCGTCCAAGGCCTGGGCGGCGGGGCCCTCCAGAGCACCGTCCAGACCCTGGCCGCCGACCTCTACCCGCTGCGGGACCGCCCCAAGATCCAGGCCCGGATGTCCTCCGTATGGGCCGCCTCCGCCCTCGTCGGCCCCGCCCTCGGCGGGCTCCTCGCCGCCCACGCCGACTGGCGGTGGATCTTCCTCGCCACCCTCCCGCCGGCCGCCCTCGCCCTCTGGCTGATCCACCGCCACCTCGTCGAACCCGTACGGTCCCCCGGCCGCCGCGGCCCCGTCGACTGGGCGGGCGCCCTCGCCGTCTTCGCCTGCGGGGCGGTCCTCCTCTTCGTCCTCGTCCAGGGCGGCGTCGCCTGGCCCTGGCTCTCCGCCCCGTCGCTCGGCCTGCTGGCAGCCGGCGCCGCCCTCGCCGCCGCCGTCGTCGCCATCGAACGCCGGGCCGCCGCACCGATCCTGCCCGGCTGGGTGTGGCGCCGGCGCACCATCGCCGCCGTCAACCTCGCCCTGGGCGCACTCGGCCTCCTGATGGTCGCCCCCATGGTGTTCGTGCCGACGTACGCACAGGCGGTCCTCGGCCTCGACCCCGTCAGCGCCGGGCTCGTCCTGTCCGCCATGACGCTCAGCTGGCCGCTGTCCGCCGCCCTCAGCCAGCACGTCTACCGGCGCATCGGCTTCCGTGACACCGCCGCCCTCGGCATCGCGCTCGCCGCCGCCGTCCTCCTGTCCTTCACCCTGCTCCCCCAGCCCGGCCGGCCCTGGCAGCCCACGCTGGTCCTGCTGCTGCTCGGCGGCGCCCTCGGCCTCTTCCAGCTGCCGCTGATCATCGGCGTCCAGTCCACCGTGGACTGGGCGGAGCGCGGCACCACCACCGCCTCCGTCCTCTTCTGCCGCCAGGTCGGACAGAGCCTCGGAGCCGCCCTGTTCGGGGCCGTCGCCAACGCCACGCTCGGCGCCCGGCTCGCCGGTGCGGATGCCGTCCCGGGCATGCGGGGGATGCCGGGCGGCCTCGACGAGGTGTCCGAAGCCCTCGCCCGGCCGGAACTGCTGCCGCAGGCCGCCGCCGACCGGCTGCGGGAGGCCGTGGCCGCCGCCGTCGACCACGTCTTCCTCGGCGCGGCCGCCGCGGCCGCGGCGGCACTGCTGGTACTGCTGCTGGCTGCGCCGCGACGGTTCCCGGTGCTGCCGGAGCAGCGGGAGGGGTAGGACCCGCCCGCGCTTGTCATGCACCCTGTTGGCGGAGTACACCTCTGGGACCGGAGATCCGCATCACCGCTCGGGGGGACGAGATGGCTTCCGCACTGTTCGCACTGGCCTTACTGGCCGCCGTCGCCGGACCGGTCGGCTGGCGGCTCCGCCGCCGCCCCGCCCTCATCACCGGCCGCGACGGCCGCCTCTCCACCTCGACCGCCCTCGCACTCGCCTGGACGGTCATCCTCGTCTGGCTCCTGCTGACGGTCCTCGCCTACGGGCTCACCCAAGGCGGCGGCACCCGCTACTTCACCGGCGAGCCCGGCCCGCTGTCCTCCCTGACCACCGTCTACCTGCCGCTGCTCGGCGGCCCCTACGTGGCTCTGGTCGCGGCCAAGGCGGTCGTCGGGATCCGGCTGGAGAACGGCACCCTCGCCAAGCCGGCAGCCCGGCCGACGGGATCCGGGCGGCGGCCGCTGCGGGAGCTGATCGCCAACGACAGCGGCCGCACCGACCTCATCGACCTCCAGTACGTCGCGCTCAGCGTGGTCACGATGCTGTACGTCGTGCTGTTCTTCCTCTCGGACGTGAGCAGCGGGCTGCCGGACCTGCCCGGGCAGATCTGGGCGCTCACGGGGGCGCCGGCCGGCGCCTACCTGGTGAACAAGCTGGCCACCAGGCCGAACCCGGTGGTCACCGGGGTGTCGGTCGCGGGCGGGGCCGCGGTCGTCCGGGGCGGGGGCTTCGGCGCCGACGCGCGGGTGGAGGTGGACGGGGAGGTCCTGCCGACGCGCTACGAGGCGGGTCCGGAGACACTGACGGCACCGCTTCCGGAGGGTGCGGCGGGCGCCTTCACGGTGGTCGTGGTGGCGCGGGGGCTGCGAAGCGATCCCTACGCCTACGCGCCGGCGGTGGCCTGAGCGGGGGCTTCGGGGGTCTCGGGGGGTGTGGGGTGGGGGGGTGGGGCCCGGGGCGGC